>NZ_JBPJUQ010000042.1:0-92251 GCF_051192615.1 Streptosporangium sp. G11 | reverse complement strand
GACTCGACGTCGGCGGGCAACCACCCCCGATTTTCACGCCCGCAGGGCGTGCGCGCAGCCACATCAAAGACTGAAAAGCGGACGGTCGGCGGTTCGACCCCGCCCCTGACCACAGCGACTGAGCAGCACAAACGCCCCGAGCGAATATCGTTCGGGGCTTTTTTGATCTCTGACGACAACGTCATCCGATTACCGGTGAGCGTGAGACACGTGGATGATGTCCAGCCGAAATTCCTGCTCATTGCCGAAGATGAGCAAATCTGTGACTCCTGCCTTGATGCAGAAGGCGGCTTCGTCGAGGCGCTGGAGAACGACGAACCTGTGACCGTCGAAATCCTGGTTGCCTCCCCTCCCGGCGGATGCGTGACCACCTCAGCGGATCCAAGCGCTACCCCCGGAGGAACCCTTTGGGGCGGAGGCGCTTCGGATGCTCGATACGGCAGGAAATCCGCTCGCGGAGTTCTGGATGGGCGAGATCATCGACTGGCGACCCTCACCGCTCGGCCGTCTCAAGAACTTCTGAAGCTCTTCTGTCGGCGCGTCAGCTGATCCAGCGCGCCGGTTGTCCGGTCAGGCGGGAGATGGTGTCGAAGTCGGCGTCGGCATGCAGCACGGTGAGCTTGTGATGCCGAGCCGTCACCGCCATGAGGAGATCGATCGGAGAGGCGCTCTGGTGCCACCCCTTGTCGGCGAGATCGCGCTGCAACCCGCTCGTCTCGTCCCAGGCCGATTCGGGGATGACAAAGTACGGGAAGGTCTCCTGGAGCAGATTGCCGGCTTCGTAGAAGGCTGGTCGGCCGCCGACAGCTCGGAGGTACTCCTGCCTGACCGGCTCGCAGATACCTACGAGCCCGGCAGAGACCGTCTGGTCCCATTCTGTCCCGACCTGGCCGCGGTAGAAGCGGACCAGGGCGCTGGTATCTATGAGATAGAGCTCTGTCACGCCACGGCCTGGTGTGCGCTGTCACCCTTGTCGATGGCTGAGAAGTCGATCTCACCTTCAGCCACCATCTCGCGCATGCGAGCCACGGCCGCTGCCCGCTTGCGTCGATCAATGATCTCTCGCAGAGCGGCGTTGACCGTGTCTTTCTTGGACGAGGTGCCGAGCAACTTCGCGGCCTCCGCTAGGGCCTCGTCATCGAGGTCGATCAGGGTCTTGGTCATGATGCCCCCACCTGTATATACGAAATGAGAATAGTATATCAACGATGTTGATCTGGAGACGCTGTTCGCAACCTGAACGCGCGAAAAGGAGGATCAGGTTCTTGTCATGAGGCCGGGGGCCGTCGGTTGCCGGGGGGTTGCGTCCACGGAGGTGGTGCAGGCGGAGAGTGAGGGCGTCGCCTGTTTGATGCGGATCCCAGTCATGGTCAAAGGCCCTGCGGGCTGTGGACGGTCCTGGCCGGTCGTGTTCCAACCCGTGATGAAGTGCTCTGGGGGTAGATGTCGCTCCGTGCCGTGTGAAGTCCGTGTCGTTGTGTTCCTACCGTGTCGGCGTGAAGGACGAGACGACCAACCAGACGGCGGTGGCCGCGATCACGACCGCGACGGCGAGATTCTTCGCCTGTCCGGGAATCACGTCCTTCGATTGCCCGCGGATCATGTGCCGCGCCAGGCGGACGGTTCCGGCCCAGGAGATCCGCTGCCGGGAGCTCCAGACGGCCGACGCGACGAGGACGGCCGCGAGAAGCAGGTGCCAGCGCACCGAATCGACGAGAGGTGTCTGGAAGTCCTCGCCGTACCAGCGGATGTACTCCACGACGTCGAGGAGCGGGAAGAGGAGGAGAGCCACCGCGACCGCGGTGCCGGCCGGCCGTTCCCATCGGGCGGGGGCCGCCGCCCTCGCGGCCGCCGCCAACGCGACGAGAACGACCGGCAGGCCGATCCTGTCGGCACAACCGGACCACCATGCGAGGTCGTTCCAGAACGACTCCGGAGCCTCGATGAGGACGTAGCTGCCCGCGAGGAACCTGTCGTGTGTGACCGTGAAGCGGTGGAACGCGGCCGCCCACGCCGCGGCGCCGGCGGCGCCCGCCCACAGGATGATCCCGTGCCATCTCCGGGGCAGCGGTGACCGGGCCGCCAGGAGCAGCGCCCCCGCGGCCACCGGATAGCAGACGATCAAGGGCCAGGGCGGCACGGCCACACGCTCCTGCCCGGCGCACGGGTCGAGGCCCGGCAGGAGGAACGCGATGAAGAGTCCGAACGCGAGCACAGCGCCGACCGCGGAGACCGCCGTGAGCGTGGCCCGACGTGACCCGCGCAGGAGAAGGCCCGCCACGACGACCGGCAACAGGAGAACACCCCAGAACAGCAGCTCTCCCGGCACGTTCTCCAACGCGTAAGGACCCTCCAGCGGGTAGGGGGTCGAGGCCGTCGCGGAACAGAACCAGCCGACGCTCTGCCTGCCCACCCCGAAAGCCGTCAAGGTCACCGGCCCTGACACCGCCAGAACCGCACCGAAGCGCAGCACCACCGCCATCGGAGATCGCACTTCCGATCCGGGCTCCCGGGTCACGGCACCCTCCTCCGGAAACGATCAACTCGGGCGAGGGTAGCGGATGCGGGTCCAGACGGTTCTGGACTCGGAGACCGGCGGTCGCGTCCGTATCATCTCGGCATGGAGTTGAACCCGGAGCCACGGCTCAGTCGGCGGGCGGTGCTCCTGGCCGCTGGGGGGCTGCTCGCCGGTTGCTCCCGGCAGCCCGAGGTCGACAAGGTCCACCTGCGACTGGCCACCGGGCCGGCGGGGGCGGTATACCGGCGCATCGGTGGCGCGCTGGCCGAACACATCACCGAGCAGGTGCCGGGTTCCACGGTGATCACCGTGCCGAGCGGGGCGTCCACCGACAACATCCGGATGCTGCGGGCCGGTGAGGTGCACCTCGGGCTGACGAGCCTGGACGCGCTGGTCACGGCCGACGGCAGCGCGCCCGAGGGGCTCTCGGCGATATGCCGGCTCTACGACAGTCACCTGCATCTCGTGGTCATGGCCGGTTCGGCGATCAACGAGTTCCGGGACCTTGAGGGCAAGCGCGTATCCCTCGGTGCCCGCGACTCGGGCACGGAGTTCACCTCGCTGCGGGTTCTGAAGTTCGGCCTCGTGAACGCCGACGGCCGGTATCTCAGCCAGGCCGAATCGGCGGCGGCACTGCGCGACGGCGAGATCGACGCGATGTTCTCCCTGACCGGCGTCCCGACACCCGCCATCACGGAGCTGGCGCAGCGGCACCCGATCCGGCTGATCCCGTTGGACGCGCAGGCGGACGCGCTCTTCACGGCGTTCCCGGGCTCCTACACCCCGGCCACGATCCCCGCGACCGCCTACGCCGGCGTCCCGGCCACCCGCACCGTCACCGTGCCGAACCTGCTTCTCGTACGCAACGACCTGCCCGGCGACCTGGTCCACGCCATCACCGACACGATTTTCACGCACACCGGCACGATCACCTCCGCCGGCCGCGACGACGCCGAGGCCGTTCCCGAAGCGTGGCAGATCAACGTGCGTACCGGGATCTCCACCGCGTCGATCCCGCTCCATCCGGGCGCGGCCGCCTGGTTCCGCGACCGCAAGCGCTGACCCGAGACGGCGACGGGCCCGCGACGGAGCCCGGGACCTCAAGTCTGCGACAGAGCCAAAAGGCTCAGGCCTGCGACAGAGCCGGAAGGCTCAGATCGGCGGCGGTGCCCGGATCCTCAGACCGGCGTCGGAGTCCGGGACTTCAGGCCTGCGACGGGGCCGGGGCGCCGGACGGCGACGCCACCCGCGGAACGACCGGCAGCGCGACCACCGCGGCGAATCCGTGTCCGGACCCGTCAGGACGCGGCAGGCCCTCCTCCAGCCGCAGCTCGCCCCCGGCCGCCCCGACCAGGTCGGCGCAGATCGCCAGTCCCAGGCCGGTCCCGGACACGTTCTGGTGCCGCGGCGACCGCCAGAACCGCCGTAGCGCCTGGGCCCGCTCGGACGCGTCGATCCCCTGGCCGTCGTCACGGACGGCGATCGTGACCACGTCTCCGGCCGCGGAGGCGTCGCCGGGGCCCGCACCACCGGGGACGACTCGGGCGGTCACCTCCACCACCCGCGCGCCCGACAGCCGTAACGCGTTGCTGATCAGCTCGTCCAGGACGCTGCCCAGTCCGCCCGGCGGCTCCAGCAGCCGCAGCCCCGGCGGCACGTCGACCGCCAGTGTCTGCCCCGCCGTCGCCGTCAACGCCTGCCACCGGTTCACCCGGGTCGCCAGCACCGCGTCGAGGTCCACCGGCGACGCCGTCCGTATGCTCTCCATCCGCGCGCTGGCCTGCAGCGAGTTCAGCATCCGCTGCATCGCCTTCAGCTCGTCGACGGCGATGTCGTACACCTGCCGCCCGTTGCCGGTCGTGCGCAGGTGCGGTTCCAGACTCTCCACGGCGAGCCGGAGGCTGGTCAGCGGATTGCGCAACTGGTGCGACGCGTCGGACACGAACGCCCGCTGCCGCTGCACGGCGTTCTCGACCGCGTCCATCATGGTGTTGAACGACTCCGCCAGCCGCCGCAGCTCGACCGGGCCGGCCTCGGCGTCCGCCCGGATCGTGAGGTCGCCCCGCGAGATGCGGGAGCTCGCCGCGTCCAGCTCCCGCACCGGCCGCAGCACCCACGCCGACACCGGCCAGGCGACGGCCACCAGCGCGATCAACGGCAGCAGCCCGAGCCCGGCGAGCCAGGCCCATCGCACGAGGATGCGATGGCGCGTCTTCGACAGGTCGGAAATCGTCACGACGGCGCCGACGACCTCGCTGTCCCGGCCCACCGGCTCCGCGACCACGAGTGCGGAGTCGTCCCACGGCGCCCATTCCCCGGACGGTTCGGACCTCGCCCCGGCCAGCGCCGCGGTCACGATCCGGGGCAACGCCGGCTCGGCCCGCGCCGACTCCCGGTACGCGCCTGCCGGTCCGAGCAGCACCGTGCCCGACGTGTCGATCACCGCGACCGGGATGCCGTACAGCTCGTGGTAGTGCGCCAGTTCCTGGTGGAGCGCCTCGGTCCGCCCGGTCGAGAGCGCGGTCTCGGCCAGCGACGCGAACCGGCCGACGTCGTTGAGCCGGTCGACGTAGGTCTCCTGCATCTCCCGCTCGGCCACGGTGATGCCGAGCGGCACCCCGAGCGCCGCGACGAGCAGCACCGCGAGGGGCACCAGGACGATGAGCAGGCGACGGTGCACGGCGCGTCAGCCGATCAGCTCCGGCTGGTCGGCCAGGAGCCGATAGCCGACCCCGTGGATCGTGCGGATGATCACGGCCGGCCCGAGCTTGTGCCGCAACGCCGCGATGTGGGTGTCCAGGGTGCGACTTGAGGCCTCCCAGGTCGCGGCCCAGATCTGGTCGAGGATGACGTCGCGGCTCACCACGTTCGGCGCCCGCCGGGCCAGCAGCAGGAGCAGCTCGAACTCCTTGCGGGTCAGCGTCAGGGGCGTGCCGTCGACGGTGACCTCGCGGGTGCCGACGCCGATCCGCATCGGGCCGAGGACGAGCGGCTCATCCGGGTGGCTCAGGGCCCGGGCCGCCCGGGTGCGCCGCAGGACGGCGTCGATCCGGGCCAGCAACTCCGGGACGCCGAAGGGCTTCACGATGTAGTCGTCCGCTCCGGCACGCAGGCCGCGGACCCGCTCGTGCTCCTCCGATCGCGCCGTCACGGCGATGACGGCGGTCTCCGGGTGGTCCCGCAGCCTGCGGATCACGTCGAGCCCGTCGCCGTCGGGCAGGCCCAGGTCGACGAGGACCACATCGGACGGTGCGGCACGCACGGCCTCCGCGGCGGTGGCGATGCGGTGGACCTCGAAGCCCGCCTGGACGAGGACGGTCACCAGACCCCGCGCCACGCGGTCGTCATCCTCGATGATGGTGATCCGCATACCGGCGGATTGTACGGCCCGGATCGGCGCTTGGTCAGCCCCTCGGTTCTCGGAATTTCTCTGGCATCCGGCGCATTCTTGGGATTTCTCTGACACCATTCGCGTCCCCGTCAGCCGAGACTGAGGCCGCGCACTCACTGAACGAACGCGTGTGCGCTGACGAGGAGGCCGCGATATGAGAACGATCAGCAGGTACCGGGCCGTCGCACGGATGGTCGCCGTGATCGGCGTCGTCTCGCTTGTCGCAGCCTGCTCGGGTAACGGGGGCGCCCCCGGCGGAGGCGCCACCGGCGCGAGCGGCGCCGGGGGCTATCCGGACAAGAACATCACGTTCGTCGTGCCGTTCAGCGCGGGCGGCCCGACGGACACCGTCACCCGCATGATCGCCGAGCCGATGGCCGCCAAGCTCGGCGCCAAGGTCGTCGTCCAGAACGCCGAGGGCGCGGGCGGCACGATCGGCGCCGGCGAGGTCGCGCGGGCCGATCCCGACGGCTACACCGTGCTCATGCACCACATCGGCATGTCGACGGCGCCCGCCCTGTACCAGAACCTGAGCTACAAGCCGCTTGAGGACTTCGAGATGGTCGGCCTCGTCACCGAGGTGCCGATGACGATCGTCGCCCGCAAGGACTTCGCGCCCGCGACGCTCCAGGACCTCGTGACCCACGTGAAGGCGAACGCCGGCAAGGTCACGCTGGCCAACGCCGGCATCGGCGCCGCGTCCCACCTGTGCGGCCTGCTGTTCCAGACCGCCGCCGGTGTCAAGCTCCAGGAGGTCCCGTACGAGGGCACCGGCCCAGCGCTGACCGACCTCGTCGGCGGCCAGGTCGACTTCATGTGCGACCAGACGACCAACACCAGCGGCCAGATCTCCGCGGGCGAGGTGAAGGCGTACGCGGTCACCACGCCGGAGCGGGTGAAGAGCCTGCCGGACCTGCCCACCACGACCGAGGCCGGGCTGCCCCAGCTCCAGGTCAGCGTGTGGCACGGTCTCTACGTCCCGAAGGGCACACCGCAGGAGGTCGTCCAGAAGCTGTCCGAGGCGCTGAAGGTGGCGCTGGCCGACCAGGGGGTCGTCGACCAGATGGCCAAGCTCGGCACCGCGCCGGTCCCGGCCGGGGACGCGACCCCGCAGGCGCTCCGGACCAAGCTCGAGGAGCAGCTCGGCACCTGGGCGAAGGTCATCGCCGACGCCGGCGTCAAGGCCTCCTGAGGTGGAGCGTCGCCGGTCCCTCCCGGACGTCCTCGCCGGGGGAATCTTCGTCCTGATCGGTGGCGCGTTCGTGGTGGGGGCGCTCGGCTACGAGCTGGGCACCCCGCTGCGGATGGGCCCCGGAGCCTTCCCGCTGCTGGTCGGCGCGGTCGTGGCCGCCCTGGGCCTGGCGATCGTCGTCAAGGGACTCGTCGCCGGCGAGGTGATCGAGTTCGGGCCGATTCCCTGGCGCGCGGTCGCCGCCATCGTGCTCGCGGTCCTGTTCTTCGGATTCACCGTCCGGGGCCTCGGATTCGTCCTGACGTCGGCGGTGACCGCCCTGCTCACCGCGCTGGCCAGCTCGCGCGTACGGCTGCTCACGGCCGTCGCCGTGGCCGCGGGGCTCACCGTGGCCGGCACGCTCATCTTCGTCGTCGGACTTCAGCTGCGAATCCCGCTATGGGGCCCGTGGCTGGGGTTCTGACGCGGCATCCGGATTGAGGCATGGAACTTCTCGACAACCTCGCCCTGGGCCTCTCGACCGCCCTCCTGCTCCAGAACGTCCTCTACTGCTTCGTGGGAGTGCTGCTCGGGACCGCGGTCGGCGTGCTGCCCGGCATCGGGCCGACGGCGACGGTGGCGATGCTGCTGCCGATCACGTTCAGCTTCGAGCCGGTGACGGCGCTGATCATGCTGGCAGGCATCTACTACGGTGCGCAGTACGGCGGCTCGACGACCGCCATCCTGATCAACCTGCCCGGTGAGTCGTCGGCGGCGGTCACCGCGCTGGACGGGCACGAGATGGCCCGGCAGGGCCGGGCCGGAGCGGCGCTGGCCGCCGCCGCGGTCGGGTCCTTCTTCGCGGGTACGGTGGCCACCGTGGTGCTGGCCGTCGCGGCCCCGCCGCTGGCCCGCGTCGCGTTGCGGTTCGGCCCGGCCGAGTACTTCTCGCTGGTGCTGCTCGGCCTGATCGTGTCGATCGCGCTGGCGCGCGGCGCGGCGCTCAAGGCACTGGCGATGATCGCGCTCGGCGTCCTGTTCGGCACGGTCGGCCAGGACCTCTACACCGGCACGCCCCGGTTCGTGTTCGGCCAGCGTGAGCTGTACGGCGGCATCGACTTCGTGTCGGTCGCCGTCGGCATGTTCGGGGTGGCCGAGATCCTGCGCAACCTGGAGAACGAGCAGACCCGCACGGCGATCGTCGACAAGGTGAAGAACCTCTGGCCGACCCGCGAGGACCGGCGCCGGATCGTCGGCCCGATCCTGCGGGGGACCGGTCTCGGCGCCGCGCTCGGCGTCCTGCCCGGCGGTGGCCACGTGCTGGCCTCGTTCACCTCGTACGCCGTCGAGAAGCGGATCTCGAAGCGGCGGCAGGAGTTCGGGCGCGGCGCGATCGAGGGCGTCGCCGGTCCCGAGTCGGCGAACAACGCCGCCGCGCAGACGTCGTTCATCCCGCTGCTCACCCTGGGGCTGCCCGCCCACCCGGTGATGGCGCTGATGGTCGGCGCGTTCATCGTCCACGGCATAACCCCCGGCCCGAACGTCATCACCGACGAACCGGCGCTGTTCTGGGGCCTGATCGCGTCGATGTGGATCGGCAACGTGCTGCTCGTGCTGCTGAACCTGCCGCTGATCGGCCTCTGGGTGCGCATGCTGCGCATCCCGTACCAGGTGCTGTTCCCGATGATCATCCTGTTCGCCGCGATCGGCACATACTCCCTGGAGTTCAACGCGTACGACGTCTACGCGATCGTGTTCTTCGGGATTCTGGGCTACATCCTGATCAAGTGCGGCTGCGAGCCGGCGCCGCTGCTGCTCGGCTTCGTCCTCGGACCCCTGCTCGAGGAGAACCTGCGGCGGGCGCTCATCATCTCCCGTGGAGACGCGTCGGTCTTCCTGACCCGGCCGATCTCCGCGGTGCTCCTGGCCCTGGCCGTGGCGGCGCTCGTCGTCGCCGTCCTCCCGGCGATTCGCAGGCGCCGCGAGGTTGTGTTCGCCGAGGAGGAGTAGGGTGGGTCGGCTCCGCGTTCGGAATGGCTGGGCGAGAAGACGTGACGATTCAGGTATCGGTCTGCGGCCCGCGCGACTGCACGGGCGACGACGAGTCCAACGCCCGCGAGGTCAGCCGGCTGCTGGCGGAGCGCGGCGCGGTGGTGATCTGCGGTGGTTACACGGGGGTGATGGCCGCCGTGGCGGCCGGTGCCCGGTCGGCGGGCGGGACGGTGGTCGGCATCCTGTCCCGGGCGGACAGGGAGTACGCGGGCCCGGATCTCTCCATCGTGATCCCGACCGGCGTCGGGGAGGCGCGAAACACCATCATCGTCAACTCGGGTGACGCCGTGATCGTCGTCGGCGGATCGTGGGGCACGCTGTCCGAGCTGGCGCTCGCGATGCGGCGCGGCCGTGTCCCCGTGGTCCAGCTCGGCGGCTGGCGGCTCCTCGACGGTGAGGGGCACCCGGTCGCCGGTGTCAGGCACGTCTCGTCCCCGGAGGAGGCGCTGGCGGCCACCGGGCTCTGGCCTGACCAGCGGACGGAAGGCTGAGAGACGGGAGGCTGAGAGACGGGAGGCTGAGAGACGGGAGCGTCGACGGTGAAGGCCACAGAGTGGCCCGGCGAGGCCGCGTTTCGCCGCCGTTCCGCCGGAACCCGGACGGGTCCGTCGTCCGGCATCATGGCGGCGTGAGATCTTCGCCCGACACCGGCTGGTACACCGTCCGATGCGTTTTCCGCTGGGACCCGCCACGTGACACCTACGAGGAACGGGTCACCCTGTGGAGGGCCGCCTCGTTCGACGAGGCCATCATCATGGCGGAGCGCGAGGCGGCGGAGTACGGCATCGGCGGAGCGTTCCGGTATCTGGGGCTGGCGCAGGCGTACCGGCTGTCGGACGAGGTGATCGAGCCGGGCACGGAGGTCTTCTCCCTCCTTCGGGACAGCGATCTCGAACCGGAGGAGTATCTCAGCACCTTCTTCGACACCGGAGACGAGCGTCAGGGACATATCTCGTAGGTCACCGGGCCGGAGGCGAGCACGGCGATCGGCGCCCCCTGCCCGCCCGCGAGGTCACGGGAACGGACCTCGCGGGTCGCCGGGCCGAGATGAGCGCCGGCGGTGGACCTCGCGGGAAGCCGTGCGCCGGGAACGGGCCCGGTGGACGCGCGGGCATACTGGAGGACGTGCCACGACGTGATCCACGGCCCCGAGCCCGTTCCGCGCCCACCGCCTCGTGTCCGTGCGGGCTGCCCGCGAAGTACGGGGACTGCTGCGGGCGGCTGCACCGCGGGGAGGCGTCCGCGACGACGGCCGAGGCGCTGATGCGGTCGAGGTTCAGCGCCTTCAGCGTCGGTGACGCCGAGTATCTCCTCCGCACCTGGCACCCGTCGGCGCGCCCGCCCGGCGTCGACCTCGGCGGCGGGCTCCGGTGGACCCGGCTGGAGGTGCTGGAGACGACCGGCGGCAGCGCCTTCCACACCGAGGGCACCGTCCGCTTCCGCGCCCACTACGTCGAGCGCGGCGAGGCGGGCCACATGGACGAGAACAGCCGCTTCACCCGGCACGCGGGCGACTGGGTGTACGTCGGGGCGCTCTGAGGACCGCTCTGTACGGCGGCGCCCTAAGAACGGTTCCGCGTGTCGGGGTGCTTTAGGAAACGCTCTGTGTGCCGGGCGTTCCAAGGACGGCTCTGCACGTCGGGGCGTTCTGAGAACCGTTCTGAGGACCGCTCTGGAAAACGTCGTTTCACCACGTCACGGCCACGGCGGTCGCGCCGAGCCGCCGTGAGGCGAACCCCCGCGTCCGGCCCCGGAAACACCCGGACCTCTCGCCACTTTCAACGTATAGCGGACAGGGGGGCTTGCGGCAAGACCCCGGTGACGGTCCAGAATTCGAGGCCGTGAGCCGCACCGGCGCCTGGTGAACGGAGACGGGCGCGTCCGGGGCTCACGTTGACCATGCCCCGGCCGATCGTGGTCGCGGCTGTCGTAAGAGGGGGAGTTTCGATGCGTTTTCTGCTGTCGACGATCGGGTCACGTGGTGATGTCCAGCCGGTGGTGGCACTGGCGGTGCGGCTGAGGGCCCTTGGCGAGGAGGTCCGCGTGTGCGCGCCCCCCGACTTCCGCGACTGGATCGACGGTCTCGGGATCCCGTTCACGCCCCTCGGCCCCGAATTGCGTTCGACCGGGAAGGCCGACCCGGCGGCGGCCCCGCCCTCGCCCGAGCAGCGGCGCCGGATGGTGGAGGCCTCGATCGCCGACCAGTTCGAGACGCTGCTGGCGGCGGCAGAAGGCTGCGACGTCATCATGGCGGGCGGATACCTGGTGGTGGCCGCTCGCTCGGTGGCCGAGCGGATGGGGATCCGCTACGTCTTCGCCGGCTACTGCCCGACAGCCCTGCCCTCCCCCACCACGCGCCACCCCCGCTGCCGATGCGGGGGGACACGACGGCGGACGGTACGACCGGCAACCGCACGCTCTGGGATCGGGACGCGCGACGCTGGAACGACATCTTCGGCGCCGCTCTCGACTCCCACCGGGCCTCGGTCGGCCTGCCCCCGGTCGATGACGTGCGGAGCCACATGTTCACCGACAGGCCCTGGCTGGCCGCCGACCCGACATTGGGGCCCTGGCCCGAGCCCGCGGACCTGGAGGTGGTCCAGACGGGCGCCTGGATCCTGCCGGACGAGCGTCCGCTCTCCGCGGAGCTGGAGGCGTTCCTCGACGCCGGCGAGCCACCCGTCTATTTCGGCTTCGGCAGCATCCGCGCTCCCCAGGACCTCGGCAAGACGATGATCGAGACGGCCCGCGCGCTCGGCCGCCGCGCGATCGTGCTCCGCGGATGGGCCGACCTGGCGCTGCCGGACGACGGACCCGACTGCCTGTCCATCGGAGAGGTGAACCAGCAGGCGCTCTTCCGGCGGGTCGCCGCCGTCGTGCACCACGGCGGCGCGGGCACCACCACCGCCGCCGCGCGGGCCGGGGCACCCCAGGTCGTCATCCCCCAGCATTTCGACCAGCACTACTGGGCACGACGGGTCGACGACCTCGGAGCCGGAACCGCGCACTCGCCCGGCGCGCCGACCACCGGCTCGCTGACCGAGGCCCTCGGTTCCACTCTCCGGCCGGACGTGGCGGACCGTGCCCGATCCCTCGCCGGCGAGGTGCGCACCGACGGCGTGGAAGCCGCCGCGCGGCTGCTGGTGGCCGTGGACTCTCGAAGCTCGTTCTGAGGCGGGGGTCGGCGACAGGCGTTCTGAAGCGGAGGGTCGGCGAGAGGCGTCGCGCGCGGGGGAGGGCGGTCGGACCTCATCGTCGACGGTGTTCTGCCCTAACGTGTTCTCTCATGTTCAGCCCCCCCGCGCTGCTGGTCTCGGCCATCCTCGGCGTCTTCCTTTTCTCCGGCGGTGCCGAGGCTCTCGCCTCTCCTGTCAGGGACCTGCCCGTCCTGACCGACAACGCCCTCTACCGCAGCGGCAAGATCAAATCATCGAAATGTCCTGACGGCGCGCTCAGCACCCAGAGCTTCGCGGACGCCAGGCGCACCATCGTCGGGTTGTGGGGCTGCCTGAACGCTTCGTGGTCGGCACATGCCAAGCGTGCCAAGCTGCCCTTCGCGCCCGCCAAGCTCGTCGTCCTCAGCAAGCCGAAGCAGTTCTGCGGGAAGAAGTGGCAGAAGAACATCAACGCCCGTTACTGCTTCACGACGAGGACAATGGCGATACTGGTGGATGAGGATTACTACCTGCGGACCCGCGTGATCTACCACTTCCAGTACATCGCCGGGCTCTACGGCCGTCATCTGCAGTCCCTCACCGGCATCGCCAATGGTCACGGCGCGTTGTCGTACAAAAGCGAGACCGAGCGCCTCGAGCAGGCCAGGCGCGGGACCCTGCAGGCCGACTGCCTGGGAGGAGTCTTCCTGGGAAGCGTCTGGAAGAGCGCGGGGCATGACAGCGAGGGCTGGCCCGCGCTGCTGGAACTCGTGAAGGGCAACGCCGACTACAACTACGACCACAAGAAAGACCGCCGGTTCGCCAGGGGCAAGAACATCGTTCACTGGCTCGACCGCGGTTTCAGGAGCGGCGACCCCGGCTCCTGCAGAACCTGGACGGCACCCTCCTCGCGCGTTTCCTGACGGTCGGGATTCACGACCCGAAGGGCTTCCGAGGGGAAACGACGAACACGCCGCCCGGTCGATGGACCGGGCGGCGTGTCACCTGAGCGGGCCGTCACTCGCACGTGCGGCCCCGGTGCGGGCCGGACGCTGTGAGAGATCCAGCCCCGATGGACCTAGCTGTAGACGCCGAACTCCCAGAGCGAGTAGCCGTACGCCGTGCCGCGCTGGGTGAGGTTCACCCGGACGTACCTGGCCGACGCGTTGAGGTCGACGGAGTCGAACCCGCCGTCGCCGGTCGTGGTCGAGTGGACGTTGGTCCAGGTCGAGCCGTTGGTGGAGGTCTGGATCTGGTACGCCCTGCCGTACGCGCCCTCCCAGCCGAGCTGGACGTGCCTGATCGCGGTGGTCGCGCCGAGGTCCACCTGGATCCACTGCGGGTCGGCCCACTCGCTGGCCCACCGGGAGGTGAAGCTGCCGTCGGTGGCCCGGTTCGCGGTGAACGGGCCGCCGTCGCCGGTCGCCTGGTAGGAGGAGGCGGTGGTCGGCTTGCCGAGTGCCACGTTGGTTCCGGCGACCGTCGGCGGGACCACGCGGAAGGACCGCTGCTCGATACCCGCGTTGCCGTGCCCGTCGAAGGCGTACACGTACACCTTCCACACGCCCATCTGCTCCGGCGCAGTCACCGTGAACCTGCCGGGGCCGGTCTGGGTGAACCTGACGTTGTCGAAGCCGCGGTTGCCGTTGATGTGCTTGTTGCTGAACATCAGGTTGTAGCGGATCAGGTCGCTGTTCGGGTCGGTCGCGGCGACCTCGACGGTGAAGGTCTTCCCGGCCTGGACGGCGGTCTGCGAGCCGACCGTCATCGAGGTGATCTCCGGGGGAGTGTTCGCCGAGGGCTGCCCGGTGTAGGCCGCCTTGAGCGAGTGGTAGCCGTGCCTGCGCCAGCCGCCGGTGGTGGTGTTGAGCCACACCCCGCCGAAGTCGTTCTCCAGGCCGTAGTGGAACTCGGTCGCGCCGAGCGCGACGCCCGTGTGGCCCTTGATCGCGTTCCAGCTGGCGATGTACTGGTCCCGCTTCTGCAGGTCGGTCGGCTCGTTGGGGACGCCGTTGACGTCGTTGGGCACCTCCCACTCGCCGTCGGGTCCGGCCTCGGTGACGATGTACGGCTTGGTGTACCCGCCGCTGATCCAGTCCTGCCTGACGGTGTGGATGGCGCCGTAGGAGTTGACCGCGAGCAGGTCGAGGGCGGGGGAGTGGGCCTTGTAGTAGGTCCAGGCGTGGGTGTAGGCGTCGGTGGAGGTGACCGGGTGGTTGGGGTCGGCGGCGTGGATCGCCTGCGCCACCTCGTTGACGAACTTCGCGTACGCCACCCGCCGCTGCTCGACCACGTCGGCCGGCAGGCCGTGGTCCTGCATGGTGAGGATGACCTCGTTGCCGACGTCCCACATGAGCACGCCCTGGCGGCCCTTGAGGGCGTTGACCCTGGCGACGATCTCGTTCTTCACGCTGGTCTTGTACGCGGTGTCGTTGACGTAGTCGGCGCCCTGGTTGAGCCAGTGACCGACGACGACCTTGATGCCCTGCTGGGCGGCCCTGTCGAGCAGCGCGGGGGTGTGGGTGTCGTCGACGCCCCAGGTGCGGATCGTGTTGACGCCCATGGCCGCCAGGTCGCGCATGTAGCCGTCGGCCGCGGCCTGCGGCGGGCCGTAGGTCAGGCCCTTGATCAGGTACGGGGCGCCGTTCACCTGGAGCTGCCAGTTGCCCTGCGAACCGGTCACCCTGACGGTGCTCGGCCCGGCGGGGGTGGCCGGGTCGGTCATCGCGGCGGGGACGGTGCCGGCCTGCCTGGCGACCGAGATCCGGTCCACGCTCAGCACGCCGCCGGAGGTGGTGGCGGCGGTCGGCGTCGTGACGCCCGCGAGCGCGTTGGGCAGCGAGCCGCCGATGGCCAGGTCGAGGCGGAGGTAGAAGCCGTGGTGGAGGGCGGCCCTCCACGCGGTGACGCCGACCTGGCTCTGGCGGACGACCCAGGTCTGCCTGCCGTCGAGGTAGAAGCGGATCTCCTCGTCGGCCTTGGTGCGGTCGATGACCTGGGCGTACTCGTGGTAGCCGGTCTGGCAGCCGTCACAGGTGGCGAAACCGCTGGTGCGGCCGTTGTACTCGTTGCACACGCCCTCGGGCGCGGTGCCGCAGTGCAGGGTGTTGGCCAGCTGGTTGCGGCCGTTGACGCCGGTCATGATGTCGGTCTCGCCGACGGACGGCCAGTTGTTGTAGTTGCCCCGGTAGGCGGCGCCGGTCGCGCGGAAGCCGGGCCAGTAGCCCAGGGCGTTCGCGACGTCGGGCTGCTTGAGCCGCGCGCTGAACCTGAGCAGCTCGCCCGGCTGCGGCGCGAAGTCGGTGCGCTGGGTCTCGATCCGGCCGGAGGTCCAGTTGCCCGCGCCGTCCTTGATCGCCTTGATGTTCAGGTTGCCGGTGCCGTCGAGGTAGACGTTGGCCGTCGAGGCGCTCATGGTCTCGACCTCGCCGGTGCCCCAGTTCGCGGCGCCGCCGGGGTAGGAGGTGCCGGTGCGCAGGATCCAGTCGGCGGCCGAGGGTGAGGTGCCCGCCGATCCGTTGAAGTCGTCCTTCCACACCTCGGTCCAGGTGCCGGGCTCCTCGGGCTCCTGGGGGCCGCCCGTGCTGCCGTAGACCTGGAACTCCCACAGCGAGTAGCCGTAGCCGGTGCCTCGGGTGGTGCCGTACATCCGCACGTACCGGCCCGAACCGGTCACGTCCAGGGTCTGGGTGCCGCCGGTGCCGGTGGTGGTGGAGTAGACGTCGGTCCAGGAGGAGGCGTTGGCCGAGGTCTGGATCTTGAACGCCCTGCCGTACGCGGCCTCCCAGGTCAGCACCACCCGGCTGATCGTGGCCGTCTCGCCGAGGTCGACCTGGAGCCACTGCGGGTCGCTGAACGCGCTGGCCCACCGGGTGCCCGTCAGGTTTCCGTCGACCGCCAGCGACGCGACGTAGCCGGCGCCCTCGGATGACGAGGCCGTCGCCGTCTTGCCCTGCGACAGCAGGCCGTCGGCCGCCGCCGCGGGGCCGGTGAATGCCAGTCCGGAAAGGACCAGTGCCGCCAGAGCGGCGATGACCAGGCCTAACCGGAAGCGGCCCGAACTACGAGCTGGATACACGATCTCTCCTCGAAAGGGGGATGCCCGCCAAGGGACGGCGAGGGGGGAGAGCGCTCTCCGTAACCGAGGGTGCTCCCGGAGATCGAGTGGTGTCAAGGCCCTTCTTTCCGCGGGGGCGAAACGCGCTGCTCACGAACCGGAAACTTCTTCCCAGTGGACATACGACTGCAAAGCTCACCTTCGCGCACGTCCGTCGGCGCGTCGGAGGCGAGAGGGCGGGCGCCTCTCTGTATCGGTGACGTGAACGGCGGGTTTCAGTTTGGGTTGGCCGGCGTCTTGACAATTCGCAACAGGGAGGATCAACCTCGTAGGAGAGCGCTCTCCCTGTGCCGTCCCCAACGGCCACCCCCCATGAAGGAGAGGCAATGCGCCCATCCCGAAGTCCCGTCAGATTCCGCCTGGGACTGGTCGCCGCCGCAATCACCGCGCTGGTCGCGGCCGGTCTGGCGATCATCTCCCCCGCCAGCGCGGCGGACGGCCTGCTCTCCCAGAGCCGGCCCGCGACCGCCTCCTCCTCGGAAGGAGGCGGGTACGGCGCCGGAGCCGCCTTCGACGGCAGCACCGGGACCCGGTGGTCCAGCGCCGCCGCCGACCCGCAGTGGATCCAGGTCGACCTGGGCGCCAGCGCGACGGTCTCCCAGGTCGTCCTCAACTGGGAAGGCGCGTACGGCAAGGCGTTCAAGATCCAGACCTCGGCCAATGGCTCGTCGTGGACCGACGTCTACTCCACCACCACCGGCACCGGCGGCACCCAGACCCTCAACGTCTCGGGCTCGGGCCGGTACGTGCGGCTGTACGGCACCGCCCGGGGCACCGGCTACGGCTACTCGCTGTGGGAGTTCAAGGTGTACGGCACCGGCGGCGCCGGGACCACCCCGAGGCCGAGGCCGACGTTCACCGACGAGGTCACGCACCACGAGTTCCAGGCCAACTGCTCCCCGACGGCGAACCGGCCCGACGACCCGATCATCTACCCCGGCCTGCCCGGCGCCTCGCACATGCACACCTTCGTCGGCAACAGGACGACCAACGCGAACAGCACGGCGTCGTCGCTCCTCGGCGGCGGCACCTCGTGCACCAACCCGCACGACAGGTCGGCCTACTGGTTCCCGAGCTTCTACAAGGGCAGCCAGCTGATCGAGCCGGCCGGTAACCAGGTCATCTACTACAAGTCCGGCATCCTCAACTACTGGGAGGTGCAGCCCTTCCCGCAGAGCCTGCGCTTCGTCGTCGGCAGCCCGACCGCGACGCTGGCCGAGTTCCGCGACTCCCCGGGCGCCGTCGAGGGCTTCGAGTGCGGCGACATCTCCAAGAGCTGGGACATCCCGACGTCCTGCGTGGCGGGCAGCCAGGTGAACGTCCGCTACCAGGCGCCGAGCTGCTGGGACGGCGTCAACCTCGACAGCGCCAACCACAAGAGCCACATGTCCTACCCCGTCGGCGGCTACTGCCCGGCCAGCCACCCGGTGGCGGTGCCGATGCTGGAGTTCAAGATCGCCTTCCCCGCCAGCGGTGACCTGTCGCAGGCGCGGCTGGCCAGCGGGCGCGGTTACACCTGGCACTACGACTTCTTCAACGCCTGGGACAACCCCGCCATCCTCGACGCCCTGGTGACCCACTGCATCAACGGTGGCCTCCAGTGCAACCCGCGCGGCTACGACCTGTACAAGCCGCACCGCGGCGCCGCCCTCACGGAGAACTTCGAGCTTCCCTGACCGCATGTGCCCGGCTCCGGCCTCGGGTGCCCCGGACTCCGGCACCCGCGGGCCGGAGCCGGGCACGTGCTTTTCTCGACACGGGCCCCGGTGTGTCCACTGCCGGACATTTCCTGGACATTGACAGCGCGGGACCGCCGTGACGTACTGGAGAGCGCTCTCCGACAGTGAAGGGAAACCACGTGAGCATCGACGAGCTCGACCGTTTGGTGGAGAAGCTGGACCTGGAACGTAAGGTGCGGCTGCTCGCCGGGGCGACCGTGTGGTCCACCCACGCCGAGCCCGGCATCGGGCTGCGGGCCATGGTCACCTCCGACGGCCCGGTCGGCGTGCGCGGGGAGGGCTGGGACGAGCGGAGCACCTCCCTGACCCTGCCCTCCGCGACCGCGCTGGCCGCGACCTGGGACGACGACCTGGTGGAGCTGCTGGGCGGGCTGCTCGCCGCCGAGGCTCGGCGCAAGGGCGTGGACGTCCTGCTCGCCCCGACGCTCAACCTGCACCGCTCCCCGCTCGGCGGGCGTCACTTCGAGTGCTACTCCGAGGACCCCCTGCTGACGGGCAGGATCGGCGCCGCCTGCGTCCGCGGCGTCCAGGCGGGCGGGGTGGCGGCCACCGCCAAGCACTACGTCGCCAACGACTCCGAGACCGAGCGGCTCACCCTCGACGCCCGCGTCGACGAGCGGACCCTGCGCGAGCTGTACCTGGCGCCGTTCGAGGCCGCGGTGGAGGCGGGCGTCTGGGTCGTCATGTCCGCCTACAACGGGGTGAACGGGACCACGATGTCGGAGAGCCCTCTCCTGGCCGACCCGCTCAAGGAGGCGTGGGGGTTCGACGGGGTGGTCGTGTCGGACTGGGGAGGCGTCCGCTCCACCGCTCCCGCCGCCCGCGCCGCGCAGGACCTCGCGATGCCGGGGCCGGAGGGTGCCTGGGGAGAGGCGCTGGTCGCCGCGGTGCGGGCGGGCGAGGTGCCGGAGGCCGCGATCGACGACAAGGTCCGGCGCCTGCTCCGGCTGGCCTCCCGGGTCGGCGCTCTGGACCTCGCCGCCGACGCCCCCCTCACCCCCCTCGCCCTCCCCGACCCCGCCGAACGGGAAGGCCGCGACGTACGGGGAGAGCACGGCGTACAGGGAGAGCACGATGAGCGAGGAGAGCACGGCGTGCGAGGAGGGCACGGCGAGCCGGGAGAACACGACTCCGCCCGCGCGCTGCTGCGCCGGGCCGTCGCCGCGAGCACCGTACTCCTGCGCAACGAGGGCTCGCTCCTTCCCCTGGACCCCTCGCGCCTGCGCAGGGTCGCCGTGCTCGGGCCGAACGCCGCAGCCGCCCGCATCCAGGGAGGCGGCAGCGCGGGCGTGTACCCCATGTCCGTCGTGTCTCCCCTCGACGGCATCCGCGAGGCGCTGTCCGGTACGGCGGAGGTGCTCCACCGCCCGGGACCGCACCTCGACGACCGGCCGACCCCGCTGGGCACGGACAACGCCCGCAACCCCCTGACCGGCGTACCCGGCGTCCTGGTCCGCCTGCTGGACGCCACCGGAGCGGAGATCCACGCCGAGCACCGGCTGACCGGCCGCATCCTGGAACCCGCGCGGATCGACGACGCCGCCACCGTCGAGATCCGCGCTCTCCTGAGCCCGGAGGTGGACGGCCTGTGGGAGCTGGCCGTCGCCGGATGGGGGCACGTCCTCCTGGAGGCGGACGGCCGCGTCCTGGTCGACGAGGAGGTGGAGCGTGACACCGACGACCCCGCCACCGTGCACCTGTCCCCGCCCTACCGGCGCGCGGGGTTCCCCGTGGTGGCGGGCCGGGACGTGGAGCTCGTCTCCCGGCGGCGGCTCGACCCCGACAGCGGGATCGCCTCGGTCCTGGCCGCGGACCCGCCCCGCCGCGCCGACGAGGTGGAGCTGGCCGCCGCGGTCGAGCTCGCCAGGACCTGCGACGCCGTCATCGTCGTGGTCGGCTCCACGGAGGAGATCGAGAACGAGGGCGCCGACCGTACGCACCTGGACCTGCCGGGACGCCAGGACGAGCTGGTTCGCGCGGTGGCCGCCGCCAACCCGGCGACCGTCGTGGTGGTCAACTCCGGGGGCCCCATGGTCCTGCCGTGGCGCGAGGAGGTGCCGGCCGTGCTCCTGAGCTGGTTCCCCGGGCAGGAGGCGGGGCACGGCCTCGCCGACGTCCTGTTCGGCCGTGCCGAGCCCGGTGGCAGGCTGCCCACGACCTGGGCGGACAGGGCGCTCGTCTCCACCGTTCCCGAGGAGGGGACGCTCGCCTACTCCGAAGGTCTCGACATCGGCTACCGCGCCTGGCTGCGGCGGCCCGCGCCGCCCGCGTACTGGTTCGGGTACGGGCTCGGATACACGTCCTGGTCCTACGAGGACGTCTCCGTCTCCTGGGACGTCTCTTCGGAAAGCGCGCTGCCCGTCCGGGTACGGCTGCGCAACACCGGCGAGCGCGCCGGGCGCGAGGTCGTCCAGGTCTACCTGTCCCGGCCGGAGACGGGCGTGACCCGTCCCACGCGCTGGCTGGCCGGCTACGCCCTCGCCGACGCGGGGCCGGGCGAGGTCGTCGAGGTCACGGTGGACGTCCCGGCGCGGGCCTTCCAGCACTGGTCCGCCGAGCACCACGCCTGGCGGGCCGAGGAGGGCGCCTTCACGGTGCTCGCCGGACGCTCGGCCGCCGACCTGCCGCTGAGCGCCGCGGTGGTCCTCGGTACGGCGCCGCCGACCCCGAGAGAGCCCTCGGGAGAGCGCTCTCTCGCTGTGCTATAAAAGCCCTATGAGCGAAGGCCTACCGCGAGTGTCGGCACCCCCCACCTTGGAGGATGTGGCGCGGGCGGCGGGAGTCTCCCGCGCCACGGTCTCGCGCGTGATCAACGGAATTCGCAATGTCGATCTCGCGATCCAGGAGAAGGTCAAGCAGGCGATCGCGCTCACCGGCTACGTTCCCAACCAGGCCGCGCGCTCCCTGGTCACCCGGCGGACGGGGACGATCGCCCTGATCGTCTCCGGGGCGGGAAGCAGCGAGGAGAGCCCGTTTCCCGGGCATGTCTTCGCGGATCCGTTCTTCGGGCGCGTGGCCGGGGGTGTCGTCGGCTTCCTGCGCCCGCTGGGCATCTATCCGATCCTGATGTTCGCCGACACCCCGGAGACGCGCGACCAGGTCATCACCTACCTGCGCCGGGGCAACGTCGACGGGGCCATCCTGGTCTCCATCAGCACCGAGGACACGTTGCCCAAGCTGCTCGCCGACGCCTCGCTGCCCGCCGTGCTCTTCGCCAGGCCGGCCAGGCCGATCCCGATCAGCTACGTCGACGTCGGGCACAGGGCCGGGGGCAAACTGGCCGCCGACCATCTCGTCGCCCGGGGCTGCCGCAGGCTGGCGACCATCTCCGGTCCGCTCGACGTCCCGGCCAGCCAGGACCGTCTCGCGGGCTTCCAGGAGGCGATGGCCGTCCACGGCCATCCCTACATCCCCTGCGCCGAGGGCAACTTCACCCTTCCCAGCGGCGAGGCCGCGATGGAACGGCTGCTCGCCGAACACCCCGACATCGACGGCGTCTTCGCGGCCAACGACTTGATGGCCCAGGGCGCCCTGCTGGTGCTGCGCCAGCACGGGCGCAGCGTGCCCGGTGACGTGGCCATGGTGGGCTTCGACGACAGCAGCGCGGCGCTGGCCTGCCGCCCGCCGCTCACCACCGTCCGCCATCCCGTCGAGGACATGGCCGCCGAGATGGGACGGCTGCTGCTGACCCACATCGAGCACCCGGACCATCCGGTGACGTCACGGATCTTCGAACCGACCCTGGTGATCAGAGAGTCCGCCTGACCCGGGCGGTCCCCGGGTGCGGCCTCCGTGGGGCCGGGCGGCGGGGTGTGGCGGCCTGTGCGGCCGCCTCGGTGGCGCGGGGGCGGACTTCTAACGGTCGGCGAGGGGGGAGGCCGCCTGGGCGCGTGAGGCGGCCTCAGAGCAGCCCGGCGGAGGGCCCATGGCCCCCGAGCGGGAGATCACGGTGAAGGACGCGTCGAGGTTGGTGAGCTTCAGAAGCTTGAGAACGACGGGTGGGGCCCCGGCCAGGAGCAGGGGCGTGTCGTGATCGCGCGCGTACCGTTTGACGGCGATCAGCGCGCTCAGGCCGCAGGCGTCGATGAAGGTGACGCCGGCGAGGTCGATGATGACCGTTCCGGGGCGATCGCCGATGACGTCCTGGGCGAAGGCCGACAGGTCGGGTCTGGTGGCGAGGTCGAGCTCACCGGCCACCGTGATGACCACGAAGTCGTTCGCGTGCTCGCTCGTGAGTTGAAGTGCGTTCATCGCCCACTTCCCTGCAGGCTCACGTGAATGTACGTATCCGGCCAGGGGGTGTCGCTGGACTCCTGGCCTCAGCTCGTCGCCTCCCTGATCGCGCTGTGCGGGCGCGGAGGGGGTGGACGACCTGAAGCCACGATACTCCCTAACGGTGCGAATCATCGCTTTCCGTGATCGTATAGCTTCGAAGCGAAGTGTAGATGCCAACTTGGATATGTGCCAGCTATTCAAGGAAACAGCTTTGTGGCCGTGTCCGCGAAGGGCTGCGGGCGCGCGGTGAAGGCGGTCCCCGAGTGGCGGGAGAGCGGCGTGAGCCGGGTGGGAAAGCGGGCCTGACCTGGGAGGTGTCAGCCCTGGGAGTGGCTCGGTGTCATGGCGTCGAGCGCTTCGCGCAGGTTGTCGCGCGTCTCGAAGTGCCGGTCGAGATTCGTGATCGTCAACAGGTGGGTGATCATGCCGGGGCTCAGCACCAGCATGAGGCGGCCGTGGGCCTCCTTGAGCCGGGTGAGCGTGCCCACGAGGACTCCCAGCCCCACCGAGTCGCAGAACGGCACTCCGGTCAGGTCCATCACCAGGCTCGGGGTTCCGGCGCCGTCCAGGGCGCGGTCGATCTCCGCGCGCAACCGGGGAGCCACGGCCATGTCGAGTTCGCCCGTCGCCCGTACGACCACACAGGCGCCGCTTCGCCATGTCTGAACATCGAATGTTGAGATCACGATCATCACCTCCGTGCCTTTCTAGCTGCCCTGGCAGAAGGTTGTTATGCACGTAGCTCACTTTTTGCAGATATTGTCCGTCGCTGTTCTTGTTGTCGGGGTTGCGGCAGGGGTAGCGGCCGGGGTAGGCGATGCCGCCGCCTCCTTCACGGTGACCTTCTTCGCCGGCGCGTGCTTCCGGCCGGCGATCACCTCGATCTTGTCGCCGAGGCTCTCCAGCGGGCGCAGGTCCGCTCCGGGCAGCGCGGCGGCGACGGTGCGCGCCGAGTCCTCGCGGCCGGGGCCGTAGCGGATGACGGTCTTGTCGAAGTCCTTCTGCGGGGTGTTGCCGGGGGCGTCGGGCACCAGGAAGCCGGCTCGCTGCAGCTCGGCCCTGGTCTGCGCGCCCAGGCCCGTGATCGTGGTGCCGTTGAGCACCGTGAGGACGATCCGCGAGGGCGCGACGGTCAGCGCGG
Organism: Streptosporangium sp. G11; assembly: GCF_051192615.1. NCBI lineage: Bacteria > Bacillati > Actinomycetota > Actinomycetes > Streptosporangiales > Streptosporangiaceae > Streptosporangium > Streptosporangium sp. G11. Next base: position 68,692 of record NZ_JBPJUQ010000042.1, on the reverse strand, counting down.
GAGCCGAGGGGGAGGCCGTCGGGGTGGGCGTGGACCTGGCGGGTTTGGAGGGCTTGACGAGCGTCTCGTCGGCGGCGATCCCGCGGAACAGCTCCTTGGCCCCCTCCTTGTCCCAGAGCACGGCGGACTCGCCGGTCGGCGTCTTGTAGTCGACGTCCGCGAGCGGGACCGTGGCGAAGGCCACGTCGTCGGTGGAGACGTCCTTGAGCTGGTCGGCCAGGCCGAGCAGGTCACCGCGGAGGGCGTCGTCCACCCTGATCGTGTCGAGGGTCTTGTCGACGAACGAGGCGAGCCTGACCGGGTTGGTCAGCGTCTCGCCGCTGAGCGCCTGGTTCAGCAGCGCGGAGATCACCTGCTGCTGGCGGTCGATGCGGTCGAGGTCGGAGCGGGCGGTGGCGCGGGTGCGGGCGTAGGCGAGGGCCTTGACGCCGTCGAAGGAGTAAGTGCCCGGCTCCAGGTTGAGCGCGGTCTTCGGGTCGTTGATCGGGACCGGGGTGCAGACCGAGATGCCGCCGAGGGCGTCGACCACCTCGATGAAGCCCAGCACGTTGACCTCGACGTAGTGGTGGAGGGTCAGGCCCGTGGCGGTCTGCACCGTGCGCGTCGCGAGTTTCGGGCCGCCGAGCTGGTACGCGGCGTTGATCTTGTGCAGGCCCTTGCCGGGGACCGTCGTCCAGGTGTCGCGGGGGAGGCTGACCACGGTGACCTTGCTGTGGTCCTCCGACACGTGGATCACCATCATGGTGTCGGTGCGCTCGCCGGTCTCGCGGCCCAGCTTGAGCTGGTTCTGCTGCTTTCGGGTGAGGTTGTCGCGCTTGTCGACGCCGACCACCAGGATGTTCATGGCGCCGGTGCTCGACCGCGACCCCGGGACCCCCGCGTCGACCGACTCGATCTTCGTCGTGGCGTAGTTGGTCAGCGCCCACGTCACCCCGGAGCTGCCCAGGACCAGGCACGAGAGCGCGCCCGCGATCACGAGACCGCGCCGCCTGGTGCGGGCACCCCTCGCCGACCTGCGATCACGCCTCGGGGTCACCCGGACGCTTCCGTAGGCGTCACCGCCTACGTGCACACCCGAATCCTCCTCCGGGTCACGCATGCACGGCTCCCTAGGCTCCGACTGGGTCGATGAGGTACCCGTTCGTACAGTAGCGTGAGCGACGCCATGAAGCAGTTCCCCGACTCGCCCGCGCCGGCGTCGTCTTCCGAGACACGTGTCTGGCCCCCCATCTCCATCGTCATCCCGGTGCTGAACGAGGAGCGCCATCTGCGGGAGGCGGTGCGTCAGGTGCTGTCGCAGCGGTACGCGGGACCGATCGAGGTCGTGCTCGCGATCGGCCCTTCCCGCGACCGTACCCAGGAGGTCGCCGACGAGATCGCCGCCGACGATCCTCGCGTCGTCGTCGTCCCCAACCCGACAGGCCGCACCCCCAACGCGCTCAACGCCGCCATCGCCGCGTCCGGCAACGCGATCATCGCGAGGGTCGACGGCCACGCGATGCTCCCCGAGGACTACCTCCAGGTCGCGGTGGAGACCCTCGAGGAGACCGGCGCCGACAACGTGGGCGGCGTCATGGCGGCCGAGGGCGTCACGCCGTTCGAGCAGGCCGTGGCCCGCGCGATGACATCCAAGATCGGCGTCGGCGGCGCCCGGTTCCACACCGGCGGCACCGCGGGCCCGGCCGACACGGTCTACCTCGGCGTGTTCCGCCGCACCGCGCTGGAGCGGGTCGGCGGCTACGACGAGCACTTCCAGCGGGCCCAGGACTGGGAGATGAACCACCGCATCCGCGAGACGGGCGGCCTGGTCTGGTTCCAGCCCCGGATGCGCGTCTCCTACCGGCCGAGGCCCGATCTCAAGGCCCTCGCCAAGCAGTACTTCCACTACGGCCGCTGGCGCAGGGTGGTCGCCCGCACCCACGAGGGCACGATCAACCTGCGCTACCTGGCGCCGCCCATGGCCGTGCTGGCCATCCTCGCGGGCCTGCTGGTCTCCCCGTTCTTCTGGCCGGGCCTGCTGATCCCCGGCGGCTACCTGGCGGCGATCCTGGCCGGTTCCGCGATCACCGGCAGCGGGCTGCCCGTCCCGGCGCTCGTCCGGCTGCCACTGGTCTACGTCGCCATGCACATGTCGTGGGGCTGGGGCTTCCTGACGAGCCCGAGCAGGCTCGGCAAGCCCGGCCGCGCGGGCGGCTGACCCCCGGAGCGCGTTCCGGGGGCGTGCCGGTCGGGGCGGCCCCGGGGCGAGCGCCGGTCAGGGGCGGGCGTCGACCACCTGGCCGGTGACGCCGGAGGCGAGCACGTCCAGCGAGGTGCGGGCGACGGCGTACGGGGAGGGTGCCGGGCCCGACGGCGTCATGGCTCCGGCCCGCCCGGGATCCACGCAGTTGACCCGCACCCCGTACCCGGCCCATTCCTCCGCGAGCGCCCGGGTCAGGCCGGCCACGGCGGCTCCCGCGAAGGAGCGCAGGCCGTCGCCCGCCCCGTCCCCGGCGGGGGAGGGGCAGTGGAACAGCAGCTGTCCCCGCGTCTCGCGCAGATGGGGGAGGGCCGCCCTGGCGACGGTGACGGGACCCAGGTGGTCCGCGCTCACGGTCTCGGCGATCGCGGTGTCGTCCACCGCGTCGAGCCTGCCCCGGGGCGGCGTGCCCGCCGTGCTGACCACGTAGTCGATCCCGCCGGTCTCCTTGACGACCCGGGCGAGCGCGTCGGCCACCGCCCGGGGATCGTCGACGCGCACCACGTCCGGCACGCGGGAAAGGCCCGGTGTCCCCGGGGAGTCCGGTGTCCCCGGTGAGCCCGGTGTCCCCGGTGAGCCCGGTGTCCCCGGTGAGCCGGGGAAGGGGAACACGCGGGCGCCGTGCCGCCCGGCCAGTTCCGCCACCTCGGCGCCGGCGCCGTCGTCCGCGCGAAAGACCACCACGGTCCTGCCCTCCAGCGCCTCGCGCAGGGCGGTGTCGGAGCGGGCGGGGACGTCGCTCGCGGCGAGCCGCAGGAGCCTGTCGGCGACCAAGAGGTCCACCGGGTGCGTGACCTTCATGTTCCGCTCGCTGCCCGGCACCACGTGGATGGGCACGTCGGGCAGGTAGCGCAGCACCACGCCGCAGTCGTCGGTGGGCGGCCGGTCGCCGAAGCCGGGATCGGCGAAGGCGCGCTCGTACGCCTCGCGGATCACCGAGAGCCAGAAGCACTGCGGCGTCTGGACGCGGCGCAGGGTGGCGCGGTCGGGGACGTCGCTGACGATCTCCCCGTGCGGTCCCCGCGAGGTCACCACGATCGTGTCGGAGCTCGGGATCGCCACCTCGACCGCCGAGAAGGTCCTCAGCGCCTCGACGCAGTCGGTGATGATCCTGGGCTCCGCCAGCGGGCGTACGGCGTCGTGCAGCAGCACGTGGCACTCCCGCGTGCCCAGTGCCCGCAGCGCCCGCCAGGTGGTCTCCGGGCGGCTCTCGCCGCCCTCCAGGATCCTGCCGACCTTCGTGAAGCCGTTGCGCTCGACGATCCGCTCCACCTCCCCGGTGAAGCCGGGCGCCATCAGGACCATGATCTCGTCGATCTCCGGTGCCCCCTGAAACAGGGCGAGGGTGTGTTCGAGGATCGTCCTGCCCGCTATCTCCAGCAGCTGCTTGGGGGTGCCGTGGCCGACGCGCCGGCCGACGCCGCCTGCCAGGACCACACCGACGGTTCGGGGACGCGGTTCACGTTCGGCCACGATCAGATTCCTTTGACAGTTCGGATATGGCGAGCGTAATGGGTGCCTACCTGATCGACCGGCGTGCTCCCGTGCTATCCCGTCAAGATCTAGCTACGCTGAGTGCGCACTCCCCGATTCGTACGGTGATCCCGTCGGATACGAAGGAGCCCGGATTTGCCTGACTCTCACGCCATCGCCTCGTCGGACGCCCCACAGGCGGTCGCGGTCGTGCTCGCCACCACCGAGGCGTCCGGCCTCCGGTGTTCCGGCGGGACCCTCCTCGACAGGCTGACCGGCCAGCTCGCCACGCTTCCCGTACGGGACGTGCACGTGGTGACCCGTTCCAGTGACATCATCCACGCCCCCGGCGGCACCCACATGATCGGGGCCGAGGGATCGAGGGGGCTCGCCGACGACCTGCGCAGGATCGCGAAGGTGGCCCGCTCGTCCATCGGCCCGGTGCTGGTGGTCGCCGGTGACCTGGTGGCGCACACGGAGGCGCTGGCCACGCTCGTCAAGCACCCGGCCCGCGACACCGGCGCGCTGGTGAGCGAGGAGGGCGATCCCCCGGGCCCGACGCGCCCGCCGGTCAGGACCGAAGGCAGGCTCGTGGTGGCCGCGGGCACCTCCTTCCACGAGGCCGGCGAGGTCAACGGCACCTTCAGGGGCGCGCTCCAGGTCGGCGTGTCCGATCTCGCGGGCTTCGCCGAGACCGCCGAGACGCTCGCCGAGCTCGCCGAGACGGGCGGCTTCGGCCCGATGGACGGCGCCGAGGCCCCCGGCCTGCTCCTGGTCGGCCTGGTCCGCTCCGGCGTCCAGGTGCGCGCGGCCGGGCTCGGCCGCCTGCACGCCGACCGGATGGGCGAGCAGGCGGACGCCGACGTGGCCGTGCCCCGGCTGGCCGAGGTCGACGAGGACGAGGCCCGGCTGGACGCCGCGGTCAAGACCAACGACGGCTTCTTCGCCACGTACGCGGTGAGCTCCTGGTCCAGGCACCTGGTGAAGCCGGTCGCCGCGCTCGGACTGACGCCGAACGCGGTCACCGGCATGTCCGTCGGCTTCGCCGCGCTCGCCGCGGTCTGGTTCTCCGTGGGCACCCGGCCCGGCCTGGTCGCCGGGGCGGTCCTGCTCTACCTGTCGTTCGTGCTCGACTGCGTCGACGGCCAGCTCGCCCGCTACACCCGCGCCTTCTCGCCGCTCGGGGCGTGGCTGGACGCCACCTTCGACCGCGTCAAGGAGTACGCCGTCTACCTGGGCCTCGCCATCGGGTACGCGACCGGGCCCGACGTGGCGGGCGGCGGCCCTGACGGCATCTGGGCGCTGGCGGTGTCCGCGATGATCCTGCAGATGCTCCGCCACGTGATCGACTTCTCGTACGCGGGGGCGCGCGCCGACGCGAGCCGGGTGGGCGCGGCCTGGGCCAGGGCGGCGAGCTCGCTGGCCGACCCGGCCGGTGAGGCGAGGCGGCTGGTGCCGCCGCGCAGGCCTGAGTGGCGGGCCGCGCTCGCGGGGGCCGACGCGGGGCGGACCCCGGGCGCGAGCGAGGGCGGAGAGGGCGAAGGTGGCGGAGGCGGCACCGGGGAGGGCGGCGCCGACGACCGGGCCGCCGTGCCCGTCATCGGCGCGGGAGAGGAGCGGGTGACCGCCGGGGACGAGCAGGCGGGCGCCCGGGACGAGCGGACGGCGGGTGCCGGAAGCGGACGGGCGGGCTCCCTGGGAAGGGCGGCGGCCGGGGAGGCCGCCGGGCCCGGGACGGGCAACACGATCCTGCGGCTCTCGCGGGCCATGGAGAGGGTGTCGCTCACCCGCTGGCTCAAGAAGATCATCGTGTTGCCCATCGGGGAGCGGATGGCCCTGATCGCGGTGACCGCCGCTCTCTTCAACGCCCGGGTGACCTTCATCGCGCTGCTGGCCTGGGGCGGGGTCGCCGCCCTCTACATCATCTCCGGCCGGATGGGCAGGTCGCTCAGCCGATGACCGGCGGCGGGGTCCAGGACCGGCGGGACGGAATCTCCCGTCAGGCGAGTGGGAAACAGGTGTGATCATGACTTCTGTGCATATGGCGCCGGTACCGCGGAGCGCCGTGGTCGCCTACCGGGACGACGGGGTGCTGTCGAGGGGCATGGGCGTCCCCGTGGCCGGGCAGCTCCCGCCGCTGCCGCCCGCGATCGTCGGGATGTTCGTGACCGGGGTGCTGCTGCTGGTCGGCGTGGCCGGCACCGACGGGCTGGCGGTGTTCGCCCCCGCGGTGGCGCTGCTGCTGGCCGGCCCCGGCAGCTCCCACCCGCACGACGGCCGGCTCGACTGGCTGGTGCCGCCGATCCTGCGCCTCACCGAGTACGGCTTCGTGGCCTCGGTGGGCTTCGCGCACGACGTGCCGCCGTGGCTGATCTTCATGTTGCTCGGCGCGATGGCCTTCCACCACTACGACGTCGTCTACCGGCTGAGGCAGCGTGTCTACCCGCCGTCCTGGCTGGCCACATCCGGCCTCGGCTGGGAGGGCCGGATGCTGCTGATCGCCCTTGGCGGGCTCGCCGGGCAGGTCACGCTGGTGTTCAGCCTCCTCTCGCTCTATCTGTGGTGCCTCTTCTCCTGGGAGAGCGTCACCTGCTGGCTGGCCGCGCCGCGGTTCGGGGTGGACGCGGCCGACCTCGGAGCACACGATTGAGAACGCCCGGCAAATCCTCGATTACACGATCAGGGCCTGAAGGCAACTAATCTTTGGGGCCTAGGAGTGCCCGCCGGGAGGCTCTCACCCGAAAGAGGAGTGCACGTTGCTGGGAATGGTGCTGGCCGCCGGGGCCGGACGACGTCTGCGGCCGTACACGGACACGCTGCCCAAGGCGCTCGTGCCGGTCGACGGCGACACCACGATCATGGACATCTCGCTGCGCAACCTCGCGGCGGCCGATCTTCGTGATGTCGTGGTCATCGTCGGCTACCAGGCGCAGGCGGTACACGAGCGCAAGGCCGAGCTGGAGCGGCGGCACGGCGTGAAGCTCACCCTCGTGCACAACGACAAGGCCGAGGAGTGGAACAACGCCTACTCCCTGTGGTGCGCGCGCGACTACTTCGACCAGGGTGTGCTCCTGGTCAACGGCGACACGGTGCACCCGGTCTCGGTGGAGGAGACGCTGCTCTCCGCGCCGGCGACCACCGACATCCTGCTCGCGGTCGACGACGTCAAGAAGCTCGCCGACGAGGAGATGAAGGTCACCCTCGACGGCGACCGCCACCTGCGGCTGATCACCAAGCTGATGGACCCGGCCACCGCCGCCGGTGAGTACATCGGCGCCACGCTCATCCGTCCCGGGATCGGCGACCGCCTCGCCGACGCCCTCCAGGCCACCTTCGAGCGCGACCCGCAGCTCTACTACGAGGACGGCTACCAGGAGCTCGTCGCCCGCGGCGAGAAGATCGCCGTCGCCCCGATCGGCGAAGTCCCGTGGGTCGAGGTAGACAACCACGACGACCTCGCCAAGGCGCGGGAGATCGCGTGCCGATACTAGCCAGGATGCTCCCGGCCCCCCTGTCCATGGAGGTGCGCCGGGGCGCTGTCGCCCAGCTGGGCTCGTTGCTGTCCGACAGCAGGGTGGCGACCTCCGGGCGGGTGGCGGTGGCCGTGGGCGCGGGCCAGGGAGACAGGATCGCCTCGGTGATCACTCCCTCGCTCGGCGAGGCCCAGGTCTTCCGGGTGCCCGACGGCTCGGTCGACGCGGCGATCTCGCTGGGTGCCGACCTGCGCAAGGGGGCGTACGAGGCGGTCGTGGGCATCGGCGGCGGCAAGACCATCGACGTGACCAAGTACGCCGCGTCGCTGGCCGGGATCCCGATGGTGGCGGTGGCCACCAACCTGTCGCACGACGGGATCTGCTCGCCGGTGGCCTCGCTGTCGCACGACGGCGGCAAGGGCTCCTTCGGCGTGCCCATGCCGCTGGCCATCATGGTCGATCTCGATTTCGTCCACGACGCGCCCGCCTCGCTGGTCCGATCCGGGGTCGGCGACGTGGTCAGCAACCTCTCGGCGATCGAGGACTGGCAGCTCGGCGCGAGCGAGCGCGGGGAGCCGATCGACGGCCTGGCCTGCGCGATGGCCCGCACCGCGGCGGAGGCGGTGATCGGCAGATCCGACTCGATCGAGTCCGACGCGTTCCTGACCGTGCTGGCCGAGGCGCTCATCCTGTCGGGCATGTCGATGGTGGTCGCCGGCTCCTCCCGTCCTTCGAGTGGCGGAGACCATGAGATCCTGCATGCCGTGGATCAGCTTTTTCCCGGCACCTCCAACCACGGCGAACTCGCCGGGATAGGTGCCGCATTCTGTTTCTTCCTCCGCGAGGACTCACGGAGGCTCAATCAGGTCGTCGACTGCCTGCGCGGGCACGAGCTGCCGGTCACCCCCACCGACGTGGGGTTGTCCCCGGCCCAGTTCACCGAGGCGGTCATGCTGGCCCCGGCCACGCGCCCCGGCCGTTACACGATTCTTGAGCACCTGCGCCTGTCGGAGCCGGAGATTCGCGATCGGGTGGAGGATTATGTCCGGGCCGTCGGTCGCTGAGCTTCGTGCGGTGGCCCAGCCGCACTCGACCATGGACCGCAACAGCGGCGAGCACTGGGCCGGTGCTCTCTACATGCGCAAGCTGTCGATCTACGTCACCTGGTTCCTCGCCAAGACGCCGATCACGCCCAACCAGACCACCTGGCTGATGATCTTCACCGGCCTGCTGGCCGGAGCGGTGCTCGCGCTGCCCGGACTCTGGGCGGCCGTTCTCGCGGCCCTGCTGGTCCAGCTGTACCTGCTGCTCGACTGCTCCGACGGCGAGCTGGCCCGCTGGACCGGCCGGACCTCGATCACCGGCGTCTACCTCGACCGGGTCGGCCACTACTTCGCCGAGGCCGCCATCCTCATCGGGCTGGGCTTCCGGGCGTCGGAGATCCTGCCCGACTGGTACACCGTGATCGGGTTCGCCGCCGCGCTCGGCGCCATCCTGATCAAGGCGGAGACCGACCTGGTCGACGTGGCCCGCGCCCGCTCAGGGCTGGTCGCGGCGAGCGAGGCCTCTGCCGAGCACTTCCAGTCACGCGGGCTGGGCATGGCGCGCAAGGCGGCCGCGGCGCTGAAGTTCCACCGGATCGTGCAGGCGGTCGAGCTGTCCCTCCTCATCGTGGTCGCCGCGATCTGGGACGCGCTCAACGGCGGTCTGGCGGCGACGAGGATTCTCGTGGTGGCCTGCGTGGTCGTCGCCGTGCTGCAGATGATCCTGCATCTGATCAGCATTCTGGCGTCCAGGCGGCTTTCATGAGGAACCGGATGGCGTCCGGGCGCGTCGTAGGTGCGAACACCCCGTTGTTTGGTGGGTGTTCGCCGACGGTTCCGATACGCTTGTTCCCCGGTATACCAGGAAACCTCAGCCCCGCCAGAATTCCCGACCCAGCAGACTCGGTGATCATGAAAGTATGCTCCGTACGTGCTCTCGACGCGTCAGGACGATGACCCGTTGAAGATCTCGTGCGTCATCCTCACCATGGGCAACCGGGTCCCCGAGCTGGACCGAGCGGTCGAGTCCGCGCTGAACCAGGTCGACGGTGACGTCGAGGTGGTCATCGTCGGCAACGGCGCGGACGTTCCCGAGCTGTCGGCCACCGTGCCCCCGGGGTCCTCGGCCTCGATCAGGAGTGTGCGGCTGAACCACAACGCGGGCATTCCCGCGGGCCGCAACCGCGGCGTCGAGGAGTGCTCGGGCGACGTCGTCCTGTTCCTCGACGACGACGGCTGGTACGCCGACACCGGGCTCGTCTCCCACCTGCGGGAGCGTTTCTCCACCGAGCACGACCTCGCGGTCGTCTCCTTCCGGGTGAAGGACCCCGACGGCGGCATCGGCCAGCGCCGTCACGTCCCCCGCCTGCGCGCGGGCGACCCCGAGCGGTCCTCTCCGGTCACCACCTTCCTGGGCGGCGCGTGCGCCATCCGCCGCTCCGCCTTCCTCCAGGTCGGCGGGCTCCCCGAGCGCTTCTTCTACGCCCACGAGGAGACCGACCTGGCCTGGAGGCTCCTCGGCGAGGGCTACCGCATCGAGTACGACGCCAAGACGGTCATGTACCACCCGCAGGTCCCCCCGACCCGGCACACCGACTTCTACCGTCTCAACGCCCGCAACCGGGTCTGGCTGGCCCGCCGCAACCTTCCCTGGGTGCTGGCCGGGCTCTATCTCCTCAACTGGGCCGTCCTGACCCTGGTGCGCGAGCGCTCCAAGCCGGCCCTGCGCGCCTGGTTCAAGGGTTTCGCCGAGGGGGTCCGCGAGCCCGCGGGCGAGCGGCGCCCCATGGGCTGGAACACCGCCTGGCGCATGCTTCGCCTCGGCCGCCCGCCGATCGTCTGAGCTGCGATTCGCCGTGGACGTTTACACCCTCGGCGAGGCGTTCGGCGTCGTCACCAGCGGCCGGATCCGCCACGAGCACGAGGCCAGGTTGGACGTCGCCGGGGCCGAGTTCACCGTCGCGGTCGGGCTGTCCAGGCTCGGCCACCGGGTGGGCTGGCTGGGCAAGGTCGGCGGTGACGAGCTGGGGGCCAGGATCCTCACGGCGCTGCGCGGCGAGGGCGTGGACGTCTCCGACGCCCGGGTGGACGAGGGGTCCCCGACCGGCATCCTGCTGAAGGAGTCGAGGCTCGGCCAGGCGGCCAGGACCACGTACTACCGCACCGGCGTCAGGCTGGCCCAGGGGAACGTTCCCGTGGACCGGATCGCGGCCTCCCGCATCCTGCACGTCAGCGGGATCACCGCCGCGCTGAGCGCGCGCGACGCCATGAACGCCGCCGTACGCGCCGCGCGGACCGCAGGGGTCGCGGTCTCGGTGGCGATCGACTACCACGACCAGCTCTGGCCCGACCTGCGCGAGGCCGAGGAGATCCTCAGCGTGCTGGCCTGCTCGGCCGACGTGCTGTTCGTCCGGCAGACCGAGCTCGACCTGGTCAAGCCCGCGCTCACCGGAGACCGCGAGGTCATCGTGACACGCGGCGCCAGGGGGGCGAGCGTGCGGGTCGACGGTGTCCGCCACGACGCCGCCAGCCTCTCCGCGCCCGTGGTCGACCCCAACGGTTCCGGGGACGCTTTCGTCGCGGGCTATCTCAGCGCGCTGCTGGAAGGTCTCCACCCGGCCGACCGGCTGCGCAGGGGCGGCCTGCTCGCGGCCTTCGCCGCGTCGGGGCCCAGCGACTGGCAGGGCCTGCCGACGAGGGCCGAGCTGCCTCTCCTGGAGCTCGACACCTGATCCCGCGGCTTCCGCGACGGTCGTGGCTCTCAGGGCGCTCCCCGAGGTCCGGCGCCTGATCCCGTGATCCTGCCGGGCGGGGCGTCCGGTCCTCCTGCCGGGCGGGGACGTCCGGGGCCCTCAGGGCTCCTTGGCCTCGCCGAGGGTCATGGACAGGTGGGAGATCGTGCTCGTCACCAGGGCGCGCTTGGGCAGGCCGAGCTCGCTCAGCTCCTTGGCGATCGGGTGGTTGCCCAGGCGGATGAGAGCGCCCCCGGGGCGCGTGCGGATCCCCCGGGGGGACATCGACCACGGGATGCGGCGGGTGACGCCGTCCAGGTGGCTGTAGGCGTCGAGGGCGGTCATCATGCCGGTGCCCGGCATCGGGACGCCGGGTTTGATCAGCAGGTCCAGCACCAGGCGGCCGTCCTTGCGCACGATGCACCGCTTGTAGGGGGAGGACACGCGCAGGTCGATGTCGGCGAGCTCCTTGGGGAAGCCCCAGATGGCGCGGCCCGCCTCCAGGGTGAAACCCTGGTCGACCGGCAGCCAGTGGACGAACGCCCCGGCGCCGGTGCGGCGCAGCTCCGACAGGTTCGTGCGCAGCCCCCCGGCGGGAACGTGGCCGGTGCCGGGCGGCCTGACCAGGAAGGCGACGCCGAACTCGTGGTAGCGGTCCAGGTCGCCGTCGCGATAGTCGGCGAACACCAGGGTGCACAGGGCCTTGCGAGGAAGCACCTCGGCGACGTCCAGTTGGGAGTAGGCGATCACCGCCCGTGCGGCGTCCGCCCGGACCAGGTAGGACGCGCTGCAGACCATGACGTCGCGGACGCGGACCGGCATGGCGACCTCGCGCCCCTGGATCAGATGGCGTGCCATGCCTCCAGTACACCAATCTCCAGGCCGGACGTCACTGGTTTGCCCGCCCATTCCTCCAGCCGCCCGACGAACGCGCCCGCGTGATCCGGCCAGTTGTGGCGGGCCAGGGCCTCGGCGTGGCCGCGAGCGCCCATCTCGGCCGCCCCTTCGGGGTCGTCCCGCAGCGCCAGCACCGCGCGTACCGTCGCCTCCGCGTCCCCGAAGGGGACGACGACGCCGCATCCGGTCCGCTCGACCATGGACGCGGCGGCGGGCAGGGGCGTGGTGACCACGGGGACTCCCCGGGACATGTAATCGATGATCTTGGCCGGTACGGGCCGGGGGCCGGGCGCGTCGTACGGGAGCGACAGGCCGGCGATCGCCCCCTCGGCCATCCGCAGCGCGTGCCGGTTGGCCACGTATCCGTACCAGTCGAGCAGGCCCTCCCGCTGCGCGTCCCGCAGCAGCGGCCGGATCCGGACGTCCGCGGAGCCGATCAGGTCGAGCCTGATCCCGTGCGGGAGCAGTCGCCGGGCCGATTCGATCAGCTCGGTCACGCCCCCGGCCTCGGAGAGGTGGCCCACGTGGACGACCCGGTTCCGGCCGGGCGGCGCGGGCGGGCGCGGGGACACGTAGGCGGCGTTGGGCACGACCGGGTGGGGCCCGGAGAACCGCTCCCGGTAGGAGTCCTCGGCCAGGATCAGGTGCAGGCGGTGCTCGGCGCGGGCCTCGACCCGGCGTACCAGGGCGGGCAGGGCGCGGCGCAGGTGGCCCGGGAGGGGGAGACCGGCGCCCAGCGCGGTGGCCGTGTCCCCGACGTCCTCGCGCACGTCCCAGACGGTGGTGGGGCGGCGCCTGGGCAGGCGGAACAGCAGTTCCATGTCGTGCACGACCAGCAGGTCGGCGCCCTCCACCCCGCGCTTGAGAGCCCCCCGCGCGGCCTTCAGCGCGCGCCTGCGACGGTTGGCGGTCGCCCGGGGCACGTCGACCGCGCGGATCCCGGGATCCGGGGTGACGTTGCAGTCGGTGAAGGGGGCGACATAGGTGATCTCATGCCCGGCGTCGAGAAGCGCCCGGATCTGCCGATGCATGATCCGGGCGTCCTCTGGGTGATGAGCGATTGTCGCAACGCATACCCGCATATCCCGATGCTGAGCGTTCGTTCCGTCATCACCGGATGTGTTGCGTTAATTACCGGGTAACTGAGGTTGAACTCTCCTTGGCGGCGGGTGCGGCCTCGGCCGGTGCGGTGGTAGCGGCGGGGGAAGCGGACGGCCGGCGGTAGAGCCAGACCAGGCGGGGTTCGAGCATCCACTTGAAGAGCCTGCGCGTCTCCGGCAGGCACAGCACGATGGCCAGGGCCAGCGAGCTGGAGGCGATCGCCGCCACGCCCAGCGGGCCGTACAGCCAGGGGAAGCTCAGCCAGCCCTGGTCCTTGGCGATGACCACCACGACGCCGTGGAGCAGGTAGGCGTACAGGGTGCGGGTGCCGAGGTCGGAGAACCAGGTCTCGCCCCGGGGCACCAGCGCGAGCACCGCGACCGTCATGACGAGCGCCGCGACCAGTACGGCGCCGCGCACGCCGAAGCCCAGCCACCAGGACATGTCCATGGCCTTGAAGCTGTAGCGGAAGTAGATCGGGTCGAGCGGGACGCGGGGCGCGACGACGATCGCCACCGCGGCGGCACCGGCGAGGACGACCGCTGAGGTGATCTTGACCCAGAGGGGCTTGAGCAGGTCGAAGTGCTCCGGCTTGAGCAGCAGGCCGAGGACGTAGAACGGCAGCAGGCCGAAGAAGCGGTCGATGCTGAAGTCACCGGAGATCTCAGAGAAGCCCGCGGCCATGTAGATGACCACCGCGACCAGCAGCGGCTGCCGCATCCGGGTCCAGATGGGCGTGGAGATCCGCCAGAGGACCAGGGCCAGCAGGTACCAGTTCAGCCAGGCCGGATCAATTATCGTCAGCGTCCACTTCTGGCCAAGCCCGTAGCGCAGCAGCGCGTAGCCGATCTCCACGACCACGTACGGGATCAGGAGGGTGTCGACCAGCTTGTTGATCTTCGCGTTGGAGTTCCAGAAGTTGCGGCCCAGGTAACCGCTGATCAGCACGAACGCCGGCATGTGGAACATGTAGATGAACAGGTACGCGGCCTCCGCCGAGTGCGCCTTGAGGGTGGGGACCAGCGAGTGGCCCGTCACCACCAGGGCGATCAGGACGAACTTCACGTTGTCGAGGTAGGGCTCGCGCTTCTTCTTGGCCGGAGGGGCCGTGGGCTCCTCGGCGCTCGACTCGCGCTCGCGCTCCGCCCGCAGCTCCTGCTCGGCCTGCGGGCCCTGGTTCCAGAACGAGGGCTCGCTCTCCCGGTTGGTGTTCTCCCAGTACGAGAAGGGGCGCTCACCGGCGGGCCGCGGCTCCTGCCGGGGCCGCGGGGCGGACGGCGGTCGTTCCGGGTCGGGGAACCGCACGGGGGCCTGGGGCTCTCCGGGGAGGCGGGGCCGTCCGGGAAGGTCGGGGTCTTCGGGGAACCGGGACCGCCCGGGAGCGGCCGGCCGGCCGGGGGTCGGCCGGTCGGGGGCCTGAGGGCGCGCGGCCGCGTCCCGCGGGGGGACGCGCGGCGGCGTGGGCGGCGGGGCCCAGTCGGGCCGGGGGGACGGCACCTGGGGGGCGCCCTGTGGAACCTGGGGGGCACCCTGCGGAGGGGTGGGGCCCTCTGTCGCCCACGACGGCAGCGGGGGCGTGGAGCTCTCCTGGGCCCACGACGACTCCTGCGCCCACGCCGGCCCCTCCTGGGCCCAGGAGGGCTCCTCGCGGGCCCACGAGGGCTCCTGGGGAACCGGCTCGGGCTCCAGGGGCTTGGACAGGTCGAGCGGGTCCTGGGAGCTGTGGGGTCCACTGAGGTGGGGTCCGCCGGAGTGGGGTCCGCTGGGGTGGGGCTCGCGATATGCCGGGTAGGCCCCCCACTCGGTGACCTCGCCGGGGCTCTCCTCCCGGCCGTCCCCGGCGTCGCGCCGGGACGCCCTGCCGGAGGTGGCCGGGCCCGGGGGCTCCGGCCATGAGGGCTGGGATCCGCCGGCCGCCTGCGCGTGGCCCGGCGCGGGCCACGGGGCGGATCTCCGGCCCTGCCCGCCGGTGGGCCCACCGGAGCCGGGGTCGGAACCGCCGTCGTCCTGGGGGGCCGGCACCTGGAAGGATCGGATGTCGCTCACGAGGGGGAGGCTCAGCTATCTGTCGGAGACCGGGGGTAGTCGGGCAGACCTGCGGGGCGCCCGGGGGCGGGCCGGGAATGCGGGCGGATGTTCGCCTCGCCGCCTCGACCACCCTAAACCGACTGTGCGCCCTCTGTCGCACGCGCGCACTCTGATTTGGGAGGTTCTCGGGTAATCGTGACGGTCCACCACCCCGGGAACGGCCGGTGCCCGCCGCTTCCCCGGTCGGGGGCTCCCCGCCGCCGGGGCACGATGTCCGGTTCGCTGGGTTTCGCCGTCGCGTCCGGCCGTGCGGCCCGGCTCCGCCCGGTCGGGCCCGGGCCGGTCGCCCCGCCGGAGTGGCGGGGCGACCGGGCCAGGGGCCTCAGGTGCAGGGGTTGGTCTTGCTGTCGACGACCTTGTCCGTGAGGGCGTCGGGGATCTTCGGGAGGGCGCGGACGCCCGGCCAGTCGGCGCCGATGATCAGCTGGATGACCGGTCCGGTCGGGGCCTTGCCCCCCGGGGTGGGCGGGGGCGCCACGGTCGGGACGTACTTCTCGGTGCTGATGGGCTTGACCTTGCCCTCGACCGGGGCGCGCTTGTCGCCGGAGAGCCTGGCGGCCACCGCGTCGCCGTACGAGACGCCCTCGTCGGCGTCCTTCTTGGCGTAGCGCACCGCGGTGGTGGGCACGTTGGCGGCCGCCGGGCGGGCGTTGCCGACGTGGGTGACCACGAAGCCCTGGTCGGCCAGCTCGGCGGCGACCTCCCTGGCCCGGTTCGGCGTGTCCGTGCCGTTGAACACCTGGACCCTGACCTGCTCGCGCTTGACGGCCGGCTTGGCCTTGGGGTCCGGGGGCGGGGTGACCTCGGTGTCGTTCTTGATCGCGGCGAACAGCTGGTTCGCGTACGGCTGCACCCAGGCGACGCGGTTCGGGTCGTCCGGGTGGGGCCCCCACGGGACGGTGATCAGCTTGACGCCGCCCGCGGTCAGCTTCTGGGCGCTCTGCCCGATCTGCAGCAGGGTGCCGGTGTCCTTGGCCAGTTCCTCGTCCATCCGGACGGACTTGGCCGCGGTGTTGATGAAGTTCAGCATCTTGGCGGGGTCGGTCAGCAGCTCGCTGCTGGTGGCCTTCTTCACCACCTGGCTGAGGAAGACCTGCTGGCGCTTGATGCGGCCGATGTCGCTGCCGTCACCGTAACCCCGCAGCCGGACGTAGCCCAGGGCCTTCTCGCCCGCCAGGAGGTGCCAGCCCGCCGGGAGGGTGAGCTTGGCCTTCTTGTCGTCGACCGGTTTGGTGAGGCAGATCCTGACGCCGCCGAGGGCGTTCACGATGTTCTTGAAACCGGTGAAGTCGACCTCGACGAAGTGGTCGATGCGGATGTCGGTGAGCGCCTCGATCGTGGAGATCGTGCAGGTGATGCCGCCCTCGTTGTAGGCGGCGTTGATCATCTCGGTGCGGGCGGCGACCGGGACGCCCGTCTCGGACGTGCAGGCGGGCATGGCGACCACCGAATCGCGGGGGAAGCTGACGAACGTCGCCTTGTCACGGTCGGGGGCGATGTGCATGAGGATGATCGTGTCGGTGCGCTTGCCCGCGTCGGCCATCTTCTGGCCGTACTTGAGGTTGTCGCCCTCGCGGGTGTCGGAGCCCACGATCAGCACGTTGAGGGCGCCCTTGACGGCCGCCGGCCGGTTGTTGCCGAGCTTGCCGACGATATCGAGGCCGTTGATGTTGCCGATCGTGTTGCGGTAGACCCCGTAGCCGCCCAGGGTGCCGAGCACCAGCAGGCCGGTCGCCGCGATGCCGGCCCAGGCGCCGACGGTGAGCCGCCGCTGCTTGCGGCCCCTGCCCTTCGGCGCCGTCTCCTTCGGATGCGGCGGGAGGTCTCCCGGCGGGATTTCCTGGGGGACGTTGCCTTTCGCGCGCCGCGCGCCCCGGTGACCGGGGGAGGTCTGTTCGCTCCGGCGGTCTCTGACGGCCGCCTGCCGGTGGTCGCTCATGCGATCCTCCCGATCGACGGCGGCGTCCGGTGCTCGTGCTCGATCATCGAGCCCAAAGGGTAGATCACGAGGTGCGCACCAGGAGTCGTGATGATGCGAACTTGGCCAAGACCGCCCCCTGCCACCGCCATGATGATCCGGCCGCCAGCATACTCAAATACGGACATTTGTTGGAATGTTACTGAAACTAGGTTTACGAACCGCAAGAGCCGCCGCCAGGCAGGCGGCGGGTACGGCCGGCAGGACGTACCGGTAGTCGAACTCCGCCACCGCCGGAGGCATCACCAGCAGCACCACCGCCACCGACCAGGGCAGCGCCCACACCGTGGAGTCCGGACGAAAACGCCGGACGCACGCCGCCGCGGGCGGTAGCAGCAGGATCACCAGGACCGCCGCGCCAGGCAGTCCGGCGATTCCCTGATAGGTACGCATCCAGCCCGCGTACGGTTCGACGATCCGGGTGGAGATCGGGCCGCGTTCGTAGCGCTCCGCGGCCTCGGCGCCCACCGTCGCCGGATAGCGGCCCGGCGGCGCGGGCGGTGTGGCGGGGAATCGGTAATAGTCGTAGATCTCCTGGTCGGGGTAGACCGGGCGGTTCACGGTGAACGAGCGGGCCAGCTCCGAGGCGACCGAGCCCAGATAGTCCAGCGGCTGGCTCAGGATCGCCAGCGACGCGAACCGCCCGGCCAGCGTGTCGTTCGTCCTGGTGAAGGTGATGCCGGGCAGTTTGACCAGCGGCGAGTCCTGTGCCCAGACGTACTCCTGCGCGGGAGGCCGCAGCGCGGGCGGGCGGGGGTCGCAGAGCACCGCCAGGTCCGGCGGCGGGCGCATCACGCCGCAGTCGGCGAAGGTCATCGTCTTGGCGTACAGGAAGACGCCGTTCGCGCCCACGATGCCGATCCGCTGGTACGTCGCGTGGAACCAGGCCCCGTACCCCAGGATGGGCACCGTCGCGGCGGCGAGCATCACCCCCGCCGCGAACACCCGGCCCCGCTCCCTGAAGATCAGCCAGCCCGCGAAGAGCGCCACCAGCGGCAGCCCGACGGTCCTGGTCAGCGTCGCCGCCGCGAGCAGCAGCCCGATCCCGCACGCCGTACGCCATCCGACCGAGCGGCGCACGGCCAGGCAGGCCGCCGACAGGACCAGGACCGTGAACAGGGTGTCGGAGACCAGCAGGTGCTCCAGCTCGATCTGGTAGGCGTCCAGGAGGGAGGGGACGGACGCCAGCGTCGCGGCCCAGCCGGGCGCCCGCAGCCTCCGCGCGGTGAGATAGACCAGTACGCCGACCAGCAGCCCGAGCAGGTGCTGGGCCAGCACGACGACCGCGAACTCGTGGAACGGTTCGAGCAATCGCATGAACATCGGGTACCCGGCGGGGCGGACCAGGTCGGGCCGGGGTTTCAGCGCGGTGACGACGTACGTGTAGGAGTCGGGGAACCAGAGCGCGGGCCGGTAGCCGAGCATGGTGATCACCCGCAGCGCGATCCCCGCGCCCAGCACGGCCAGGAACCAGCGGTGGTCCATGAGCCGGCGGCGATCCGGGAACCCGTTGCGGCCCCGGGATTCACGGTCGCCCCGAAAACGGCGACGCTGCCGCACCCACCCGACCACTCGTCCCCCTATCGCACGCTGCGCGTACGCTACCGGCTTCCACCCGGCCCCGCGCCCACCTGTACCCCGGCCCCGCGCCCACCTGTACCCCGGCCCCGCGTCCACTTGTGTCCCGGCCCCGCGTCCACCTGTGCCTCGCGCGTGCCTCCGACCCGCGCCCATCCGGATCCCGGCGTTCCGTGGCCCCGCGCCCACCCGGGCTCACCCGCGTCCACCTGGGCGCACCTGGGCCCGGCGTGCCCGGGGCGGGCCGGGGTTGGTACTACGCTCGGTTCGCATCATGACCACCGGCTGGCTGGACCGTACGCGCAGGCCCTCGGCGGGCAGGGTGCTCGCCGTGGTCTCCGTCGTGCCCGCGCTCGTCCTGGCGGGCTGGCTGCTGGCCGGGTTGCCGCTGCTGCTGCTCGGCTGGTTCCGGCCGCTCGTCGCGGTCCCGCTGGGGCTGGCGGCCGTCGCGCTGCTGTGCCGGTACGGCCTGCGCCGCCTGCCGGAGACCGTCGAGGCGACCGCCTGGCAGGTCACCGGGGTGATCGCCGCCGCGCTGGCCTCCGGAATCTTCAACGGCCTGCTCCACGGCGAGCAACTGATCGTCCGCCGCGACCCCGCCACCTACGCGCAGTACGGCGTCTGGCTGGCCCGGCACGGCTCGCTGCCGATCCCCTTCCAGGAGTGGGCCTTCGGCGGCACCGACCCGGCGCTCCACTTCGACAGCGTGGGCTTCTACGCCTCCGGCGGCGCGGTCGTGCCGCAGTTCATGCCGGGGGCGCCGATGCTCCACGCGGTGGGCGCCTGGCTGGGTGACGTCGCGGGGCTGCTGCTGGTGCCGCCGGTGCTGGGAGCGGCGGCCGTGCTCGTCCTCGCGGGGGTCGTCGCCCGGCTCGCCGGGGCTCGCTGGGCACCTCTCGCCGCGCTGGTCTTCGCCGTCTGCCTGCCGATCCTCTACACCTCGCGGACGACCTTCAGCGAGATCCCGTCCCTGGTCCTGCTCTTCGGCGGCCTCGCTCTGCTGCACGACGCCGAGGCCAGGCTCCGCCCCCGTGCCGTCGCCGTCGGCGACCCGCCTCCCGTGCTCTCCGGCTCCGGTGAGGGCCCGGCGCGGGCGGGGGCCGCCCTGGCGGGGCTGGTGTTCGGGCTGGCCGTCCTGGTCAGGATCGACGGGCTGCGCGACGTGCTCCCGGTGCTCGTCTACGCCGGGCTGCTCATCGCCGTGCGCCGGGCGGGGAACCGGGACGGGGGGCGGCTGGGCGTGCCGCTGCTCGGCGGGCTGGCGGCGGGGGCCGGGCTGGGCCTGGCCGCCGCCTACCTGCTGTCCAGGCCGTACCTGAGATACCTGTCGGACTCGGTGATCCCGCTGCTGGCCATCTGCGGCGCGGTCGTGGTCCTCACCGTGGTGGCGGCGGCGCTCGCCCCGCGGCTCGCGGCCCCGCTGCGGCGGGTGGCCGGGATCCCGAGGCTGCCCGAGATCGCCTCCGGCCTGGTCGTGCTGGTCGCGGCGGCCTTCGCCGCCCGGCCGTGGCTGGAGACCGTGGTCCGGCCGCCCGTCACGCCGGAGGACCGGGTGACCGCGCAGTTCATCGAGGGGGTCCAGCGGATCAACCGCCTGCCGATCGACGGCTCCCGGCTCTACTACGAGAACTCGGCGTACTGGGTGGTCTGGTACGTCGGGCTTCCCGTGGCGATCATGGCCACGATCGCCGCGGCCGTGCTCGCGCGCAGGCTCGTCAACGGGACGGGCTCCGGCTGGCTGCTGCCGCTGGCCGTCATCGGCTGGACCACGGTCACCACGCTCTACCGGCCCGGCATCACCCCCGACCAGCCGTGGGCCGCCCGGCGGCTGGTCCCCGTCGTCATCCCCGGCCTGATCCTGCTCGCGGTCTGGGGCCTGCGCTGGACGCGCGACAGGGCGCGGAGGTCGGGGTACGGCCCGGCCGCGCACAGGGGCCTCGTCGCGGCCGGTGCGATCCTCTTCCTCGTCCCCCCGGTGATCACCTCGGGGGGGACGGCGTTCAGCCCGGTAGACCGCGACGAGCTCGCCGCGGTCGAGACCATGTGCGCGGCCCTCCCGCCACGCGCCTCGGTACTCGTCGTCGAGCGCGTCACCGCCGCCCGCTTCACCCAGGTCGTCCGGGGCGTCTGCGGCCTTCCCGCCGCCCGGCTCACCATCTACCGCTCCGACATCCCCAGGGCCGCCGACGTCGCCCGCCTGGCCGCCCGCGTCCGCGCCGCCGGCCGCACCCCGGTCCTGCTCGCCGCCGAGTCCCGCCAGCTCTCCGGGTACGGCACCCCCGTCCACATCATGAACCTCCGCACCCGCCAGGACGACCGCTCCCTCGTCGACCCCCCCAACAACACCTGGTCCCTGGCCGCCGACGTCTGGATGACCGTCCCGCGCGCGAACGTGGACACGTGAGGGACGGGGCCGAGGAGTCGTCCTCCGGGAGGCCGGAGCATGGTCGTCCCGCGCCGGCCCGGGAGAGTCATGCCCGCTGTGGGCTTTGCCATCAGCGGAAACCCCGCGTGGGCATCCCGCGTCGATAAGAATCTTGACGGATTCGGCGAGTGATCATCGCGGATACCGTGATGATCCTGGCCATGGCGCTGGCGATTCGTGAACGTACTTCCACTGTGACCTGGCATATCCAACATTGATGATCAAAAGGTGGTCATTTCTGTCAGGATATTGAGATAAATATCGGGTTATCACTCTGGGTGACAGGGTGAATGCGACGGACCCGGCGGCCGGTTCGGATGATGGGAGCGCTGTGAGCAGCGGAGCGCGAAATTCTGGGCGAGCGCCTTCCAATATGACGGTCCTCGAAGCCGGAGAGCCGCCCGCCAGGGGGGCGGAGCGCGGATCACGTGGCCGGACGTGGGCCGGGGTTCGTCGTGCCCTGCTGGCCGGCGTGGTGGCCGCCGCCGTGGTGCTCGGGGCGGGGGGCGTCGGCCTGCCTCTCACGGAGGGCGCCGCCTTGGGGGCCGTGTCTCCCGGCGGGCCGTGGCCCGGGAACAAGGAGGTGTCCCCGCCGCCGGACGACTGGCCCCAGGCCGTCACGTTCAGCGTCTTCCTCTGCCGTGACCTGGACGTCTTCAAGCAGTGCCACGAGCGGGCGATCACGGCGAAGCAGAGGCGCGCGCTGGAGGCGAGGCTGCGGGCGATGCCCGAGGTGGCGGAGGTGGAGTTCGAGTCCCGGCAGGAGGCGTACGCGAACTTCACGGAGCAGAACGCCGACAACGAGATGCTGCTCTCCGCCATCCAGGAGGAGGACATGCCGGAGTCGTTCAGGGGCACGCTCAACCGGTGGCGCGACATCGCGCCGTTCAGAGCCGCGATGGACAGGACGCCGGGCGTCGCCAACGTCTTCACCTTCGGAGAGTTCTTCTGGCAGGACAAGGCGGACGTCGTCGTCTCGCTGTGCGGGCGCAAGGGGACGATCTTCGCCTGTAAGGGGCGGGGACCGGCCACGGCCAGGGAGAAGAAGGCTGTCGGGGACAGGCTCCTCGCCCTCAAGCAGAGCGAGAGCGTCTACTTCGAGGACGTCGCCCATGCCCGCCGGGTGTTTGCCTACAGGTGGGGGAACAAACCCGACAAGTCCCCTCTTCCTGAGAGGTACTACGTCAGGCTCTCGGATCCGGGGGCCGCTCCGGAGGTCGTCGGCGCCGTCGAGGGGATGGCCGGTATCAAATCGGCCGGACGCCTGGACGGAGGGTGTTCCTGGCTGGGAATAGCCCAAGAGTGCTCGGGGAAGCTGTCCTGAGAAGGTGATGTGCGCTCGGGTCCCGCTCGGGCAGAGTATCCTCGCCCGTCGAGAGCATGCCCGAGAGCCTGAGAGTGGATCAGCCGTGGACGCAACGCCGTACGTGACCATCGTTCTGCCGTGTTACAACGAGCAGGACCACGTCATCGCCGAGGTCGAGCGCATCTGCGAGGCGATGGACCACAGCGGATACACCTACGAGCTCGTGGCGGTCGACGACTTCTCCACCGACGAGACCCTGGCCAGGCTGCAGGAGGCCGCGCCCAGGTTCCCGAACATGCGGATCAGGGCCTTCCACCGCAACGGCGGCTCCGGCACGGTGCGCAGGATCGGCACGCAGGAGGCGCGCGGCGAGATCGTCGTGTGGACCGACGCCGACATGACGTACCCGAACGAGCGCATCCCCGAGCTCATCCAGATCCTGGAGAAGGACCCGGCGATCGACCAGGTCGTGGGCGCGCGGACCAGCGAGGAGGGCTCGCACAAGTTCCTGCGGGTCCCGGCCAAGTGGTTCATCCGCAAGGTGGCCGAGCGGCTGGCGGGGCAGAAGATCCCCGACCTCAACAGCGGGCTGCGGGCGTTTCGCAAATCGGTCGCCAAGCCCTATCTGAGGCTGCTGCCCCCCGGCTTCTCCTGCGTCACGACGATCACGCTGTCGTTCCTGTCGAACCAGCACGACGTCTACTACCTGCCGATCGGCTACAGCAAGCGGGCGGGCAAGTCCAAGTTCAGTTTCATCTCCGACGCCTACCGCTACATCCTGCAGGTGCTGCGGATGGTCATGTACTTCAACCCGCTCAAGGTCCTCATGCCGCCCGCGCTCTGGCTGGTCGGCATCGGTTTGGTCAAGGGCGTCGTCGACATCGTCCGCTACGGCTTCTACCTGACCAGCAACACCATCGTGATCTTCCTGTCCGGCCTGCTCATCGGCTCGCTGGCGCTGCTGGCCGACCTCATCGTGCGCTCCAGGAGCGAGTAGAGATGCGGATCGCCGTCGTCGGGCCGACGTACCCCTACAAGGGCGGTGGCGCGGCGCACACCACCGAGCTCGCCCACCGGCTGCGGGCCGCCGGGCACGACGTGGTGATCGAGTCGTGGCGGTCGCAGTACCCCTCCTTCCTGTATCCGGGGCAGCAGACCGTCGACACGCCCGACGGTGAGCCGTTCCCGCACGTCCTGCGCGACCTCGACTGGCGCCGCCCGGACGGCTGGGTCCGCGCCGGGCGGCGGCTTCGGAGCGCCGACCTGGTCGTCCTCGCCGTCCTCAGCCCGGTGCAGGTCCCGCCCTATCTGGGCATCCTGTCCGGCCTGCGCCGCGGGACGCCGGTCGTGGCGCTCTGCCACAACGTCCTGCCGCACGAGCGCAAGCCGTACGACACGCCGCTGATGAAGGCGCTGCTGCGCCGGGTGGACGCGGTGCTCGTCCACTCGGAAGGGCAGGCGGAGAAGGCCCGCGACCTGGCCCCCACGCCCGTGCGGGTGGCCGAGATGGCGCCGCACCTCCCGTCGGGGACCGGCGGGCACAGCGGGCACAGCCCGGCCGGGGGCGTGCACAACAGGCTGCTGTTCTTCGGTCTCGTCCGGCCGTACAAGGGGCTGGACCTGCTGATCCGCGCGCTGCCCGAGGGCGTGTCGCTGCGGGTCGCGGGGGAGTTCTGGGGCGGCCTGGAGGAGACGACCAGGGCGCTGGTCACCGAGCTGGGGCTGGACGGGCGGGTGGAGCTGCGGCCGGGGTACGTGGCCTCGGCCGACGTGCCGGGACTGTTCGCGGACGTGGACGCGCTGGTCCTGCCCTACCGGAGCGGGACGGCCAGCCAGCAGGTGTGGCTCGGCCACGAGCACGGGGTGCCGGTCATCGCCAGCCGGGCGGGCACGCTCGGCGACCACGTCACCGACGGGGTGGACGGGCTGCTGGTCGAGCCCGGCTCGGTGGAGGGGCTGCGCGCCGCGCTGGCCGCGTTCTACCGGCCCGGCGAGCCCGAGCGGCTCCGCGCCGGGGTCAAGGCCGTCGACCCCGAGCCGTACTGGACCTCCTACGTCGAGACGCTGGTCTCCGGCTCCTCGCGCTGACCCGCGGGGCCGGAGAGGCGTCCCCAGAGGAAGCCGATCCCGGCCCAGCTCAGGTCGGCCAGGGTGAACATCACCCTCGACACCACTGCGGCCACCAGCGCCCTGGGGGAGTCGAGCACCGGTGCCAGGGCGAGCACCAGCGCCCCCTCGCGGACGCCGATCCCGGCGGGGACGATCACCGTGACGATGCCCGTCGCCCAGGCCAGCGCGTAGGCGCCGGTCGCCACCAGATAGAGGGAGTCGCCGGAGGCGCCCAGGTCGGCCATGGGGAGCAGCAGGTGGGGGCCGTACACCAGCCAGCCGGTGACCGTCAGGGCGACCGCGACGAGCACGGCCCTGCCGCTGAGCAGCCGGCCCTGGCCGAGGGGCTCCTGGCGGGCGATCCGCAGGGCCAGGTTGAGCCCGAAGGTGAGCACCGCCGGGTGCAGGCAGACGGCGATGACGGGGATCAGCGCCAGCAGGTACCACGCCTGGGTCATGGTCTCGCGCAGGGTCACCGCCGCGACGAGGAGGGCGCAGCCCAGGGAGATCAGCAGGGCGAGGGAGACGGAGCCGAACATGCGCCGGGGCGGGACGTCGTGGTCGCGGCCGAGCTCGATCATCGCGGCGTACGCCCAGACGCTGCCGGGCACGTACTTGCCGAGCTGGCCGACGAAGAACACCCTCGCGGTGCTCCCGAGGGGGAGCGGCGAGCCCATCCCGGCCAGCACCGTCCGCCAGGCCAGCACCATGACGCCGATCCCGGCCATCACCGAGAGGTAGGACCCGCCGAGCGACCACCACGACAGCTGGGAGATCGCGGCCGTCGTCTCGTCACGGTTCCTGACCAGGCCGTAGCCGAGGAAACCTATCGCGACCAGCGCGAGCAGCACCCGGAGGAGGCGGCTTGACCGCAGTCGGCTGAGCATCCGCCAAGGGTACGACGGTCTCGTTACCCGGCGGTAGGGTCGCGGGTCACCGGTACTCTTGGGCGGCGTGGTGGAGCGGTGGCGGAGCGCCCCCGGGGCGTCGCGCGCCATCCTGGAGGCGTCGTGCGGGAAGCGCCGTGCGGGAGCCGTACGGGAAGCGCCGTACGAAGGACGCCGTCCTGAGGTGTCCGTGGATGTCCTTGGACGTCCGGAGAGAAGGTCCCGGCGTCACGCGGAGGGGAAGAAGAGGAGCGGTGAGCGAGTGATGAGCGCCGAACGGGTCGCGCAGCTTGAATACTCCGAGTTCCAGGCGGCGATGCTGGACGAGGAGAAGCGCCGCAGGAAGGCCGCGAAGATCGTCGCGGTGCTCGGGCACTTCCTCGGCAGGGACGAGGACGTCCTCGCCGGCCTGACGGTCGCCGACATCGGCTGCTCGGCGGGCTTCATCGCCGACGAGCTGGCCGCGGCGGGCGCGAGCCGCACGTTCGGCGTCGACATCGACGTGCCGGGCCTGCGCAGGGCGTCCCAGAGGTTCGGCGAGCGGGTCGAGTTCGTGTGCGCCGACGGCACCGCGCTGCCCTTCCCCGACGGCTCGGTCGACGTGCTGGTCTTCAACCACATCTACGAGCACGTGGTCGACCCGGACGCGATCATGGCCGAGATGCGCCGGGTGCTGTCCGACGACGGCGTCCTCTATCTGGGGCTGGGCAACCGGCTCGGGGTGATGGAGCCGCACTACAAGCTGCCGTTCCTGTCCTACCTGCCGCCCGCGCTGGCCGACCGCTACGTGCGGCTCTTCGGCCGGGCCGACAGCTACTACGAGCGCTACCGCACCCGCCGAGGCCTGCGCAGGATGGTGCGCGGCCTGAGGGTGTGGGACTACACCTTCCCCGTGCTCGTCACCCCGGCCGCGTTCGCCGGGAACGAGCTCTTCCCCGGCGTGGTGGGACGGGTGGCGGGTGGGGTGCTGTCGAAGCTGCCCCGCCCGGTGCTGCGGGCCCTGCTGCCGGTGGTGCCCACCTACCTGTGGGTGGCGACCAGGGGCGACCGCCGCCCGGCCGGGCCCTCCCTGCCCCGGCCGCCAGAGCCGGTCCGCCCCCTGTGAGCTCCTCACGGGCCTCCCGCGAGCCTTCCGCCGGACCCGCCGTGATCGCCGGAGCCGGTACGACCCCGGCGGGTCTCCTGTGACCGCGGGCACCGGATCCGGCGGGTCCACCCTCAGGCGGGTGGCCCGCGTCGCCTTCCTGCTCGTCGCGCTCGGGTTCGGCGCGTGGGTGGTGGTGGGCCAGTGGGACGGGATCCGCGCGGGGTTCGCCCGGCTGTCGTGGACGTCGCTCGCGCTGTCGCTGGTCGCGGTGCTCGCCGCGTTGTGCGGCGGGATGATGACGTGGCGGGCGCTGCTGGCCGACCTGGGCTCGCCGCTGCCCCTGCGGGCGGGGGCGAGGGTCTTCTTCGTGGGCCAGCTGGGCAAGTACATCCCGGGCTCGCTGTGGCCGGTGATCGCCCAGATGGAGATGGGCCGGGAGCTGGGGGTGCCCAGGTCGCGGAGCGCGACGGCGTTCTTCCTGACGCTGCCGGTGCAGCTCGGCAGCGGGCTGGTGGTCTCGGGGGTGACCCTGCTGGCGGCGCTGCCGGGGTCGGTGGCGCCGTACGCGTGGGTGTTCCTGCTGATCCCGGTGCTCGCGGTGGCCTTCGAGCCGAGGGTCGTCAACGCGGTCCTCGGGTTCGGGCTGCGGAAGCTGAGACGTGAGCCGCTGGAGCGGCCGCTCACCCGCAGGGGCATGCTCACCGCGCTGGGCTGGGCGCTGCTCGGCTGGATCGCGTACGGGCTGCACCTGGCGGCGATCGTCCACGACCTCGGGTCCTCCGGTTTTCCCGCCGTTCTGTTCTCGATCGGCGCGTTCGCGCTGTCGTGGTGCCTGGGGATCATGACGTTCGTCGTGCCCGCGGGAGCGGGGGTGCGCGAGGTGGCGATGGTGGCCGTCCTGGCGCCGATCCTGGACCAGGGAACGGCCATCGCGGCGGCGCTCTGCTCCCGGATCGTGATCATTCTTGGCGACCTTCTCTGCGCGGGTCTCGCGGGTCTGGCCGCGCGCCGCGCCGGGGGTTCCCAGAAGGACCACGCTTCGGGAAAAGCAGTGTGATTTCCCCCACGGTTTCGGACGGTCTGGCAATAGAGTAAACAGAGGAAGGGGACGGTTGTCCCGCTGTGGATCATGAGGGGAGCGATCCTTCTTGACGCCGAGAGTGCTCGTCGACGCGGCCGCGGTTCCGGCCGATCGCGGTGCGCTGATCAGGTACGTCGATGGACTCGTCGCCGCACTGGACAGGGCGGGCGCTGACCTCGCGGTCGTCTGCCAGCGCGCCGATGCCGCCCGATATGCCGGACTAGCGCCCTCCGCACGGATCGTGCCGGGGCCTCACGGGATCACCAACAGGGCCGCTCGCCTGACGTGGGAGCAGACGGGTCTCCCGTTTCTCGCCCGGCAGGTCGGCGCCGAGGTCATCCACGCCCCCTATTACTCGATACCGCTGAGCCCGGGCCTGCCGACCGTGGCGACCGTGCACGACCTCACCTGTTTCACCGAGCCCCTGCAGCACGACGCGGTCAAGGCGGCGTTCTTCCGCGCCGCGACCCGTACCGCGGTCCGGCACGCCGCCCGGGTGATCGTGCCCTCCAAGGCGACCAGGGACGAGCTGATCAGGCTGCTCTCGGCCGATCCGACCCGCATCGACGTCGCCTACCACGGTGTCGACCCGGCGCTGTTCCACCCACCGTCCGAGCGTGAGATCACGCACGCCTCCGACAGGCTCGGCCTGCACGGCACCCCGTACGTGGCCTTCCTGGGCCCGCTGGAGCCGCGTAAGAACGTGCCAAACCTGATCCGGGGCTTCGTCCGCGCCGTCGAGAACATCACGGACCCGCCCGCCCTGGTGCTCGCCGGGGGCACCCGCGACGTCGAGGTCGACGCCGCGGTGGAGGAGGTCCCCTCGACCGTGCGGGTGCTCCGTCCCGGCTTCCTGTCGTTCGCCGACCTGTGCGGCTTCCTCGGCGGGGCGGTGGTCGCGGCCTTCCCCTCGCGGGGCGAGGGTTTCGGGCTGCCGGTGCTGGAGGCCATGGCCTGCGGCGCGCCGGTGCTCACCACCCACCGCACCTCGCTGCCCGAGGTGGGCGGCGACGCGGTCGCCTACACCGAGCCGGACGCCGAGAGCATCGCCGACGCGCTCCGTACGCTGCTCTCGTCGCCCGAGCGCAGGCAGGCGCTGTCGGTGGCCGGGATAGCCCGCGCCAAGGAGTTCACCTGGGACGCCTCGGCCGAGGCGCACCTGCTCTCCTACCAGCGCGCGGCCGAGTAGTGAGCTAACCTCGCGGAATGATGGAGACCCCCTTGCCCGATCTAGAGGCGATCCTCCTTGTGGGTGGACGAGGGACGCGCCTGCGTCCGATGACGCTCGGCACGCCGAAACCCCTGCTGCCCACGGCCGGGGTTCCCTTTCTCGCCCACCAGCTCGCCAGGGCCAGGGCGTTCGGCGTGCGGCGCATCGTGTTCGCCACCTCCTATCGGGCGGAGATGTTCTCCGAGGCGTTCGGAGACGGCGAGGCGTTCGGTCTCGCGCTCGAATACATGACGGAGGAGGTCCCGCTCGGCACGGGCGGGGCCATCCGTAACGCCGCCGAGGCGCTGACCTGCGGTCCCGACGAGCCGGTGCTGGTGCTCAACGGCGACATCCTGTCCGGTCACGACATCGGCGAGCAGGTCGCGACGCACGTCGCCAGGGGCGCCGCCGTCACCCTGCACCTGACCGAGGTGGAGGACCCCTCGCGCTTCGGCTGCGTGCCGACCGACGAGGACGGGCGGGTGACCGCCTTCCTGGAGAAGACCCCCAACCCGGTCACCAACCGGATCAACGCCGGATGTTACGTCTTCACCCGCTCGGTGATCGACACGATCCCCGCGGGCGAGGTCGTCTCGGTCGAGCGCGAGACCTTCCCCGGCCTGATCGAGGACGACGCCCTGGTGCTCGGCTACGCCGACGCGTCCTACTGGCTCGACGTGGGCACGCCCGCGGCCTTCGTGAAGGGCTCCCGCGACCTGGTCCTCGGCCGCCTCGCCTCGCCCGCCCTGCCGGGACCCACCGGCGACTTCCTCGCCCTGCCCGGCGCCATGATCTCGCCCGAGGCCAAGGTCTCCGGCGGTTCCGTGATCGGTGCCCGCGCGATCGTGGAGTCGGGGGCGCAGATCAGCGGCAGTGTGCTCGGAGACGACTGCGTCGTGCACTCGGGCGCGGTCGTGGTCGACTCGGTGGTCGGCATCGGCGCGCGTGTCGATTCTGGAGCGGTCCTGAGGGACGTGGTCCTCGGCGACGGCGCCGTGGTCGGTTCGGGCAACGAGCTGCTCGCGGGCAGCCGGGTCTGGCCGGGCGTGGTGCTCCCCGAGTTCGCGATCCGCTTCTCCAGCGACATCTGACCGCCCGCGGCGCGCGGCGGGGACCTTCGTGAGGAAACGTGAGTGGTGCCCGCCGTGGCCGGTCGACCTGGCGCTGGTGCTCGACCCGCACCGGCGCGGGACCGGCGACCCCACCCTGAGGACGGTGCCAGGCGGGGCCGTCTGGCGGACCTCGCGGACGCCCGACGGGCCGGGGACGCTGCGCGTGGCGGAGGCGGGTGGCCGGGTGGCCGCCGCGGCGTGGGGGCCGGGGGCGGAGTGGATGCTGGAGACGCTTCCGGAACTGCTGGGGGCCGGTGACGACGTGTCGGGGTTCGTTCCCGGGCACGAGGTGCTGCGGAACGCGGCGAGACGCCATCCGGGGCTCAGGATCGGCAGGACGTCGAGGGTCCTGGAGGCACTGGTTCCGGCCGTGCTGGAGCAGAAGGTGGTGTCCACCGAGGCGTGGCGGGCGTGGCGGTGGCTGCTGGGCCGCTACGGCGAGCCCGCGCCGGGTCCGGCGCCCGAGGGGATGAGGGTCTTTCCCGAGCCCGAGGTGTGGCGGTCGATCCCGTCGTGGGACTGGCACCGCGCGGGGGCCGAGGCGGTGCGGGCCCGTACGATCGCGAACGCCGCCCGGCACGCGGGGAAGCTGGAGGCGATCGGGGGCAGCGCCGACGCGGATCGGCTGTTACGGGCGCTGCCCGGGATCGGGGTGTGGACGTCCGCCGAGGTGCGCCAGCGCTCGCACGGCGACGCGGACGCCGTCTCGGTGGGAGACTTCCATCTGCCGTCGCTGGTCGGCTGGTCGCTCAGCGGCGAGCGGGTGGACGACGCGCGGATGTTGCGGCTGCTCGCTCCCTACCGGGGGCACCGGCACCGGGTCAGCCGGCTACTGGGGTTGGGCGGTGTGCGGCCACCCGCTCGCGGGCCGAGGATGCCCGTGCGGGACTACCGGTCGTTCTGAGCGTTCTCTCGTCGGGGAACGGTTCGTCGCGATGCCAGTCGAGGCTGTCGCGCGTGTCGGCTCCGACCAGCGGGGCGAGGACGGCGGCGGCGGCGAGGACGAGAAGAAACCAGATCATTTTCGGCTCCTGCTGAGTGGGGTCCGAGGGAGGTTCCCTCGGAGGATCCGGGTGGTTTCCCGTGGATACGGGGGTTCCGGTTGACTTCTCCAATTTATGCATCTGCAAGCATTTACGTCTATCGAGACTTGCTTGACCGCACCCTTTAGAAGATCTGAAGTGTCGGGGCCTCGGCCCGGTACCTCCCCGTACGGGAGGGTCGGGGGTGTCTACCTGCGTCTCACCGCCGGGCGCGCGCCGCCGGGCCCGCCGGCGGGCACCCGCCGCCTCGCATGTCCGTGTCGGGCCGTACTGTGCCGTCATGAGCGCTCATCCCACCGACAACGCGATGCGCCGGGCTCTGGCCAGGGCCCGCGACGGCAAAGCTCTCGATATCGCCGAAGCCACAGTCCTGCTGCACGCTCGGGACGAACATCTGGAGACCCTCCTCGACCATGCCGGGAGGGTCAGGGACGCCGGTCTGGAGGCGGTCGGGCGGCAGGGGGTCATCACCTACAGCCGCAAGGTCTTCATCCCGCTGACGCGGCTCTGCCGCGACCGTTGCGGATACTGCACGTTCGCCACCGCCCCGCACAAGCTGGAAAGCATGTTCCTGAGCCCCGACGAGGTGCTGGAGATCGCCAGGCAGGGCGCGGCGATGGGGTGCAAGGAGGCGCTGTTCACCCTGGGCGACCGGCCCGAGGACCGCTGGCACCAGGCCCGCGAGTGGCTGGACGCCCACGGCTACGACGACACGCTGTCCTACGTCCGCGCGATGGCCGTGCGGGTGCTCGAGGAGACCGGGTTGCTGCCGCATCTGAACCCGGGCGTCATGACCTGGCAGGACCTGCAGCGGCTCAAGCCGGTCGCGCCCTCCATGGGCATGATGCTGGAGACGACCTCGCGGCGGCTCTTCGAGGAGAAGGGGCAGGCGCACCACGGCTCGCCCGACAAGGACCCCGCCGTGCGGCTGCGCGTGCTGGAGGACGCCGGGCGGACGAACGTGCCGTTCACCAGCGGCATCCTCATCGGCATCGGGGAGACGGTCGAGGACCGCGCCGAGTCGCTGTTCGCGCTGCGCAGGGTGGCACGCGAGTACGGCGGCATCCAGGAGATCATCGTCCAGAACTTCCGCGCCAAGCCGGACACCGCGATGCGCGGCATGCCGGACGCCGACCTGCAGGAGCTGGCCGCCGCCATCGCGGTGACCCGGCTGGTGCTGGGGCCGAAGATGAGGGTGCAGGCCCCGCCGAACCTGGTCGACTCCGAGTACGAGCTGATGATCAGGGCGGGCATCGACGACTGGGGCGGCGTCTCGCCGCTGACGCCCGACCACGTCAACCCCGAGCGTCCCTGGCCGCAGATCGACGACCTCGCCGCCCGTACGGCCGCGGCCGGGTTCGCGCTGCGCGAGCGGCTGACCATCTACCCCGAGTTCGTGCTGGCCGGGGAGCCCTGGCTCGACCCCAGGCTCAACGCGCACGTCGCCGCCCTGGCGGATCCGGAGACCGGGCTCGCCCGCGAGGACGCGGTCCTGACCGGCCGCCCCTGGCAGGAGCCGGACGGCGGCTTCGTCTCCCTGGGCCGCGTCGACCTGCACACGGCCGTCGACACCGAGGGGCGCGGCGCCGACCGCCGCGAGGACTTCGACCACGTGTACGGCGACTGGGAGGCGCTCAGGGAGCGCCTGCCCGCCGCCTCCTCGATCGTGAGGGGCGACGTGCGGGAGGCTCTGAGGCAGGCGGAGAGCGACCCGGCGGGGCTGAGCGACGCCCAGGCGCTCGTCCTGATGGACCTCGCCGGAGACCAGAACGGGGTGGGCGCCGACGACGCCGCGCTGGACGAGCTCTGCCGGATCGCCGACGGCCTGCGCGGGGAGGCGGCCGGAGACGAGGTCACCTACGTGGTGAACCGGAACATCAACTTCACCAACGTCTGCTACACCGGCTGCCGTTTCTGCGCCTTCGCGCAGCGCCGCACCGACGCCGACGCCTACACCCTCTCGCTGGAGCAGGTCGCCGACCGCGCCTGGGAGGGATGGCAGGCCGGGGCGACCGAGGTGTGCATGCAGGGCGGCATCCACCCCGACCTGCCCGGCACCGCGTACTTCGACATCGCCAGGGCGGTCAAGGCCAGGGTGCCGGAGATGCACGTCCACGCGTTCTCGCCGATGGAGGTCATCAATGGCGCCAGCCGCACCAACCTGTCCATCGAGGACTGGCTGGTCGCCGCCAGGGAGGCGGGCGTCGACTCGCTCCCCGGCACCGCGGCCGAGATCCTCGACGACGACGTCCGCTGGGTGCTGACCAAGGGCAAGCTGCCCACCAGGGAGTGGGTCGAGGTCATCTCCACCGCGCACCGGGTCGGCATCCCGACGACCTCCACGATGATGTACGGCCACGTCGACAACCACGCGCACTGGGTGCAGCACATCCGGCTGATCCGCCGCATCCAGGAGGAGACCGGCGGGTTCTCCGAGTTCGTGCTGCTGCCGTTCGTCCACCACAGCGCGCCCATCTACCTGGCGGGGATCGCCCGCCCGGGGCCGACGGCGCGGGAGAACCGGGCCGTGCACGCGCTGGCCCGCGTCCTGCTGCACGGCGCGATCGCCAACATCCAGTGCTCGTGGGTGAAGCTCCAGGACGGGCTCTGCCGCGAGGTGCTGCTGGGCGGGGTCAACGACCTCGGCGGCACGCTGATGGAGGAGACGATCAGCAGGATGGCGGGGTCGGAGAACGGCTCCTTCAAGACCATCAGCGAGATCGAGGCCATGGTCGCCCCGACCGGGAGGCCGATCCGGCAGCGGACCACCTCCTACGGCGTACCGGACGCCGAGCGGGTGGCCGCGGCCAGGGCGAGCGACGGCGTCTGCCGCAGCGTCCGCCCCAACGTCCTCCCGCTTCTCTCCCTGGAGCCGTCGGCAAAGTTATAACGAGTTCTACATCGACCCGCCTTTCGTGAGAGGTTCATTGGCACAATCGTCATTCCTGTGTAGTCATCTGTAACGGGAGGTCCGGGTTTGTCCTCCTCCGGTCGACACCGTGTGGCCGCCGGCATCGAGCGGCGCCGGCGTCAGGCGCGCCTGCGCCTCTCGCTGGCGGCGGTCGCGGTCGTGGTCGCCCTGGCGGGAAGCGCCGTCCTGGTGTTCGACAGGGTGGGGGGCTCGTGCTCCAGCCGTGACCCGGTGCTGGTCGGCGTCGCCGCCGCCGTCGACGTCGCCCCGGTCGTCATGGAGGCGGCGGGGCGGTTCAACCGGAGCGGCGCCGGTGTCGACGGCCGGTGCGTGCTGGTGCAGGTGACCGAGCAGCCGCCCGCCACCGTGCTGCGGACCCTGCTCGGCGGCACCGCGGGGGTGCTCAGCCGGCGCCCCGACGGCTGGGTCTCCGACTCCTCGGCCTGGATCCGCCTCGCGCGCAAGCAGGGGGCCGCGGACCTGGCCGGGACCGAGACCGTCATGGCGACCTCGCCCCTGGTCTTCGCCACCCGCAAGTCCCTGGCCCAGCGCTTCGCGGTGGGCAAGACCGACATGAACTGGCGGATGGTCTTCCCCGCCACCACCCGCGGCCGGATCCGGCCGACGGAGAACGAGCCCGACGTGGTCCGCGTTCCCGACCCCTCGCTCGCGGGGGCCGGGATCGCCACCGTGGCCGCGGCCAGGGACGTGGTCGGCAGCGGTCCCGAGGCCGACCGGGCGCTCACCGCGTTCGTCCGCTGGGCGCAGGCGGGGTCGGCGCCCGACTACCGGAGCATGCTCGCCACGGTCGACGACCGCTCCTTCTGGCAGCGGCCAGTGGTGATCGTCCCGGAATCGGCGGTGTGGGCGCACAACCGCCTGCCGTCCGACGACCCGGTGGTCGCCCTCCACCCCCGCGAGGGGACGATCAACCTCGACTACCCGTACGTGGTCACCTCCTCCGACGAGGCGAAGGCGAGCGGGTCGCGGGCCTTCGCCGCCTGGCTGCGCTCCCCGGAGACGCGGGAGGAGGCCCGCAGGGGAGGCTTCCGCTCGGCCGACGGCTCCCTGGGCCCGTACTCGCCCGGTCCCGAGATCCCCACCGAGGCGCCCCGCACCCGCCCGACCATCCTGCCCGGCATGATCGACGAGGCGCTGGAGGCGTGGAGCAGGCTCGCCCCGCCGACCAACATCCTGGTCATGGCCGACACCGGCAAGCACATGGCCGAGCCGATCAGGGGGCAGAAGGGGAAGACCAGGCTCACCGTCGCCCTGGAAGCCGCCAGGCTCGGCCTGCAGCTCTTCCCCGACTCCACCCACATGGGCCTTTGGGACTTCTCCTCGGCCAGGGGAAGGGACCAGCGCGAGCGGGTGCGCTTGGGCCCGGTCGTCGAGCCCGACGGCGGGCAGGTCGTCCGGCGCGGACGCCTGGAGGAGCTGACCCGCACCCTGCGCGCCGCCCCCAAGGAGCCCAGCGCCCTGCACGACTCGATCCTCGCCGGGTTCCAGGAGATGACCAAGGTCTACGACGAGGGCATGAACAACACCCTGCTCGTCATCACGGCGGGGAAGGACGACGGCAAGGGCATCTCGGGCACCGAGCTGGTGCGGGCGCTGCGCGACGCGTGGGACCCCGAGGCGCCGATCCAGGTCGTCGTCCTCGCCTTCGGCACCGACCTCGACCGCGCGGCCCTCACCCAGGTCACCTCCGTCACCAACGGCTCCCTGCACGTCGCCCAGGACCCGGAAGAGATCATCGACGTCTTCCTGTCGGCCCTCGCCAGGCGGCTGTGCCATCCCACCTGTCGTACCTCCGGCTGAGCGTCGCTCGCGACCAGGTAGACATGCTGAAATGTGATGCCTTCTCGGTGCATAGCGCCTACGATCGCTGGTGATCTAGAGAGAGGGCCGGGCGTGTGAGCGGGGCGAGTTCCAGGGGCGGCGGGCAGCGGCAGAGGCTGCTCATCGAGCGTGCCAAGACCTACACGGAGATGGAGCGCTTCGAAGAGGCGGCCGCGGACCTGACCGAGGTGCTCGGGCTCAACCCCGGCGACGACGTCGCGTGGGCCAACCGGGGCGAGCTGTACCGGAGGATGGAGCGATTCGACGAGGCCCTCGCCGACTTCGACCGCGCGATCGAGATCGACCCCGAGTACGCGTTCGCGATCGGCAGCCGAGGTCAGGCCTACGCGGCGCTCCGCCGGCCCGCCGAGGCCCTGGCCGACTTCGACCGCGCGATCGAGCTGACTCCGGACCAGGTCTGGCTCCTCGCCGACAGGGCGAGGCTGCTCCGCGGGCTTGAGCGGTACGACGACGCGGAGACCGATCTGATGCGGGCCATCATGCTCGCCCCGGAGGACGCCGACCTGTACAACGCCCGCGGCGACCTGTACTACCAGATGGACCGCTACGCGGACGCGCTCACGGACTTCTCCCACGCCCTGAACCTGGAGCCGAACAACGTCCGGGCGCTCGTCTCGCGCGGAGAGACGCACCGCATGATGGACGCGTTCGACGAGGCGCTCGGAGACCTGAACCACGCCCTCCAGCTGGAGTCCGACAACGACCGTGCCCTGGCGAGTCGCGGGGCGGTCCTGCACGAGCTCGGGCGGAACGAGGAGTCGGTGGCCGATCTCAGCAGGGCGATCGAGATCGACCCCGAGTACACCTGGGCCTACATCCGCAGGGGCGAGGTCCTGCGCTCCCTCGGCCGCTACGAGGACTCGCTCGTCGACATCAACCGGGCGATGGAGCTCGACGAGGACGGAGAGGCCTGACCCGCCGGGACCGGCCTCCGAGCGGGTCTGAACGGGGAGACCCGGTTCCGTCGGGGCCGGGCCCCGAGCGGGTCTGAACGGGGAAACCTCGTTCCGTCGGAACCGGGCGCCGAGCGGGCCTGAACGGGGAGACCCGGCCCCGCCGGGACCGGGCCCCGAGCGGGCCTAGCGGACGACGATGAAGTCCGCCGCCCGCCTGGGCGCGCGGTCCCTCGGCGGGGCGGCGGGACGGCCGATGGCGACGGCGCCCATCGGGTCCCAGTCCGGGGGCAGGGCGAGGACCTCGCGGACCACGTCGCGGCAGAACATGGTGGACGACACCCAGGCGGAGCCCAGGCCCTCCACCGCGAGCTGGACCAGGAAGTTCTGCACTCCCGCGCCGGTCGCGACCACGAACATCTCCCGCTCCGCCGCGTTGCGCCGGTCGTCGCGGTAGGTGTGCGAGCCGTCCATCACCAGGCAGGGCACCGCCAGGTACGGGGCCGCGCGCAGCACGTCACCCCGCCTGACACGCTTGGCGATCGACTCCTCGGAAAAGCCGTCGCCGCGCAGGTCGGCGATCCAGGCGTCGCGCATGGCGTCGAGCAGCTTCTCGCGGATCTCGGCGGACTCCAGCAGGACGAACCGCCACGGGGTCGTGTGGTGCGGGGCGGGCGCGGCGATCGCGGCGTCGACCGCCCTGCGGACCTTGGCGCCGTCCACGGGGTCCGCGGAGAACTCGCGGACGGTCCTGCGGGCGAAGACCACGTCGCGCGAACCGTAGCGGAACATGTCGTCGGCGGACGGGCGGAGCAGCTCGCCGACTCCCGGCCCGTCCTCCTCGGTGGTGTACTCCGCCAGACCCCTGATCACCGCCACCGGCGTCTGCGCGACCTTCCCCTTCACCAGGTCCCCGGCCGCCGCGAACTCGTCGGCGACGGCGGTCAGGGTGACCTCCAGCGCGTTGCCGTGGTCGTCGGACATGCCCCGGTAGTCGAGCGCGGGGGTCACCCCCGCGATGCCGACGGCCATGTCGGTCTGGCCGTTGCGCCACGGGCGGCCGAAGGTGTCGGAGACGACCACGCCGACCGACACGCCGAGCAGCTCCTTGATACGCGCCCTGACGGCCGAGGCGGAGGCGTCCGGATCGGAGGGTAGCAGGACGACCGTGCCGGGGCGGGTGTTGGAGGCGTCGACCCCGGCGGCGGCCATGACGAACCCGTGTGCCGTCTCGGCGATCACGGTCTCCCCCCTGCGGGCGACCACCCGCCTCGTCTCCGCGTCGATGGCCTCGGCGCGGTTCGCGCCGCGCAGCACCCGGCCCTCCGCCTTGCTGGAGATCTTCGAGGTGACCACGAGGATGTCGCCGTCGCGCAGGTCGGGCAGGGCCGTGGCGATCAGCTCCCCGACGTCGTCGCCCTCGCGAACCTCGGGCATGCCGGGGACGGCGAAGATCTCCAGCCTGACGTCGGCGGGCTCCTCCTGCCGGCGCCTGATCCGGCTCATCGCGAACCCTCCTCGCGGGCCGGGCGGGACTCGCCGGGTCCGCCGGGTTCACTGGCTTCGTTGCGTTCGTTGGATGCTTCGGGTTCCGCCGAGGAGGCGGCCCGCGGGGCGGGGGACTCCCCGTACGGCGCCGGAGATCCGGTGTCCGGGCTCGCGAGCCGCGCGGCCATGTCCAGGGCGGCTCGGGCGATGGCGGCGGCGGACTCGACGTCGTGCATGATCAGCGGGCGCGCCTCGACGTCGACGCCGCCGAGGGCCACCCCGGCGTCCTCCTCCGCGACCAGCCAGCCGTTCACCAGTGGCGATCCGTACAGTTCGAGGACCGCCTGCGCGCTGGTCTCCACGCCGATCGCGGTCAGGCAGGCGTCGGCCATGCCCCGGACGGGGGCGCCGCCGACGATGGGCGAGACACCGACGACGGTCTTGCCCTCAAGGGCCTCGCGGATGCCCTTGATCTGCAGGATCGTGCCGATGCTGACGACCGGGTTGGACGGCGGGAGGATGACCGCGTCGGCGGCGGCGATGGCCTCCAGCACGCCGGGGGCAGGGGAGGCCTTGTCCGCGCCGACCAGGATGATCTGCTCGGCCGGGACCGAGGCGCGCAGCCGCACCCACCACTCCTGGAAGTGGATGGCGCGGCGCCCCCGCTCGTCGGAGATGACGACGTGGGTCTCGGTCCTGTCGTCGCTCATCGGGATCAGGCGCACGCCCGGCTGCCAGCGCGCGCACAGCGCCTCGGTGACCGCCGACAGGGGGTATCCGGCGTCGAGCATCTGGGTGCGCACGATGTGGGTGGCGAAGTCGCGGTCGCCGAGGCCGAACCACTGCGGCTCGACGCCGTAGGCGGCCAGCTCCTCCTTGACGACGTGTGACTCCCGCCGTCGCCCCCAGCCCTGCTCCTCGTCGATGCCGCCGCCCAGCGTGTACATCACGGTGTCGAGGTCGGGACAGACCCGCAGGCCGTAGAGGCTGATGTCGTCACCGGTGTTGCCGATGACGGTGATCTCGGAATCGGGGGCCGCGGTGAGGAGGCCCCGCAGGAAACGGGCGCCGCCGATCCCGCCGGCGAGGGAGACGATGCGCATGCCGTCCAGTGTTCCACTAGGTCACCGAGCTCGTCGGCGGGGTGCCCGCGGGCGGTCCGGAGTAGTCTTTTCATGATCGTTATTCGGAGTGTCCCGCCTGGCGGGATCGCCTGATTGGCCGCCCGATATGTGGCCTTATAGGGTGTAATGGAGCACTTATGGGGTTGGTGGGCTTCCTGGGACCACCGGCAACAAAGTCAGCCATGTGCAAAACTGACCCGGGTTTACCTAAAGACCCTATGGGGGTAGTTGTGATCAATGTCGAGGCAGGTCGGCTTCGGGAACCGGCGGCGTGGCTCATGGTCGCCGTCGCGTCCGCGAGCGTTCTCGTCGGCATCGAACGCCTGTTTTTCGGGGGTGGATCGGCCTCCTTCGCCGAGCGCGCGGCGGGCTCCCTGGGGCAGCTCACCTCGCCGGTCGTCCCGGCGTTACTCGTGGGTGCCGTGCTGCTGGCGACCAACCTCGGCCCGGTGATCGGACGGCTGAAGGCGATGGCGCTCGTGGTGGCCGGCACGCTCGGGCTCTCCGTGCTGTTCGGCCTGATCGGACTGTTCGGCGGGCTGTTCGGAGGAGTGGAGGGCTTCCTGGGGAAGATCGAGTTCCTCCTGGTCAGCCTGCCCGCCCTCGCGCTGGCCGCGGTCGCGCTGTTGTACGTGCTGCCGAAGGCGGTCCCCGCGGGCTCGCGCGCCGGCACCCTCCGTGCCGACGGCGGCCGCGGCCGTTCCCCGGAGCACCCACGGGAGCAGCGGTACGCCCACGGCCAGCCGCCCGTCCCCGCGCAGGGGCCGATCCCCTTCCAGGAGTACCCCCAGGGACAGGGTGTCCCGCAGGGCGCGTACCCCCAGGCCCAGGGCGGCGTCCACCCCCAGGGACCCCAGCAGGGCTTCCCCCACCCGCAGGGGCAGGGACCGCAGGGACAGCAGGGTGGCCATGGCTACCCGCAGGAGGCTCCGCCGGCCCCGCAGCCCCCGCACAACCGCCCCGCCCTCCCGCCGGCGCCCGCGCACAGCTCCGCCGGAGCCCCGGAGGGGTACGGCCAGCAGGCGGCCTCCCACGCGCCGCCCGCCTCCCACGCGCCGCAGGCCGGTGACGGGTACTCCCAGGCCCCCTACGCGCCGCCCGCGGAGAACCAGTCGTATGCCCCCCAGCCCGGTGGCCCCTACCCGCAGCCGGAGTCGCAGGGACAGGGATACGCGCAGCCGGAGCCGCCGAGCTACCCGCAGCCCGTCCCGCAGGTGCCGCAGCCAGCCGCCCCCGCCGCCTACACCCCGAGCCCGTACGTCGCGGCGGACGTCCAGCCCGCGGCCCCGGCCAAGCAGTACGAGCCCCCGTCCGCGGCCTACGACCCGCCGGTCTACGCCGCCCCGGTGGAGCCGCAGGCCCAGACGGAACCCCGGCTGCCGAGCTACCCCCAGTTCCCGGACCCGCAGTTCCAGGACTCCTCGTTCCAGGACTCCTCCTCGTACGGTCAGGAGTCGCAGGGCTTCGGCCGGCAGGCAGAGTCCCCGGCGTCCCCGGCGTCCCCGGTTCCCCCGGCGTACGGTCAGGAGCCGCAGCCGTCGGGGTCCGGCCGGCACTCCAGCCCCCAGCTGCCGAGCTACTCCCAGTACTCGGACTCCTCGTCGTACGGTCAGGAGTCGCAGGCGTACGGCCAGGAGTCGCAGGACTTCGGCCAGCAGCCCGACTCCTCCGCGTACGGCCATCGCTCTGACCGGCCGCAGCCCGACTACGGGCAGGCCACCTCCTCCAGCCGGCCCGACCCGCTCTTCGGCCGGCAGGCAGAGTCCCCGGTCTCCCCGGCGTCCCCGGTCTCCCCGGCGTCCTCGGTTCCCCTGGCCTCTCCGGTTCCCCCGGCGTACGGCCAGGAGCCGCAGCCGTCGGGTTCCCGGCCGCAGTCCGAGCAGCCGGGCTACTCACAGCCCGATCCGCAGGGCTACCAGCGGTCCGAGGCCCCGGGCTTCGGCAGGCAGCAGGAGCCGCAGGGCTTCGGGCAGCAGGAGCCGCAGTCGCCCGGCTACGGTCACCAGCCCGAGCAGCAGGCCCCCGCGTCCTACCCGCCGGCCGACGGACGCCAGGGCCAGCCGCTCGACGCCCAGCAGCGCCCGCCGCTCGACGGCCGGCCGCCGCAGTCCTTCCCGCAGCCTCCGGAGAACTACGGCCAGCCGTTCAGCGGTTTCTCCGGCGCGGAGTTCGGCCGCCAGGCCGAGCAGGGCCCGGCCTACCAGGCGCCCGACCCGGTGGACCTCAGGTCCCAGCAGATGGCCCAGGCCTACCAGCAGGCGGAGAGCTACCAGCAGCAGGCCCAGCAGGGCGGCAACGAGCCTCAGCTGCGCGTTCCCGAGTACGGTTCCCCGGGCTACGAGGGCCCGTTCGGGCACCCGCAGACCCCGCAACCCACCCAGGCCCCGCCAAGTCCCCAGCCCGCGCAGAACCCCCAGGCTCCCCAGGCTCCCCAGACGCCGCCGTACCCGTCCCACCAGTGGGATCCCCAGTCGGAGGCGACGCTCCGGTTCGATCCGAACGCCTACCAGGGAGACCCGCTGAACGACCCCGCGCCCGCCGCCAGGACCTGGGACTCGCAGCCGATAGACCCCACGGCGATCTACAAGCCCGAACAACGCCCAGGTCAGGTCACGGATGAGGAAACCCCGGATAGAGAGAGGGTGGGCCCGGGTCAGGATCAGAACATGTCCTGGTACGGTTCCGACCGCCGAGAGCACTGAGCCCCTGGCGGTCACAGCGATCACCTGGTGCAATTGCCGTCGTGGCAGGCACACGACCCACAACCGGGGAGAGCAGGTCTTTCCCCGGATACCAGCATGCCGCTTGACGCCACACCGGGCACGCGCGTGTAATTACACACGTGTTGTTACGCCTTCCTCTGGGTGGGTAAGGGGGAGGCGTTCATAGGGGGGCTCCAATTTTGCGGGCGTGCGGCAGGGAGGTGTGCAGTGGCCGACCTGGTCATCGCACAGGAGAGCATCGCTGAAGAGCAGCTTGGCTGGCAGGAGCGCGCCTTGTGCGCGCAGACCGACCCGGAGGCGTTCTTCCCGGAGAAGGGAGGGTCCACCCGCGAGGCCAAGAAGGTTTGCCGCTCCTGCGAGGTGCGTGCCGAGTGTCTTGAGTACGCGCTTGAACATGACGAGCGGTTTGGAATCTGGGGTGGGTTGTCGGAGCGTGAACGCCGCCGGATCAAGCGTGAGGCGGTCTGAGCCGTCCGTGAACCGGGTGGCCGGAAGGCTTGAGCGCTCTGAGGTCCGGACGGTCTGGACGTCCGCGCACCGACGAACACTATGAACACCGATCAACACCGACGGACCCCGAACAACACTGAAGAAGTGCCGAAGAGGTCCGATCGGCCTGGCGGAAGACAGAAGTGTGTGACGCCTCTCGGGGGCGTTTGACGAATATGTCCTTGGGGCCACGTGACCGTCGGTCGCGTGGCCCTTTTTCATGCGCGCGACCAGGTGTAAGACATAGTCAGACAGAGGGTGCCGTATCGTTGTCGCGCCGATCACCACCACTCCTGAACACGGGACGTATGTCCATCACCGACCCCCCGCACCCCCAGCGCCCCCGCCACACCGTCACCGCGATCGTCGTCTCCCACGACGGCTCCCGCTGGCTGGGGGAGACCCTGGAAGCCCTGCTCAGGCAGACCCGCCCGGTGGACCGGGTCGTCGGGGTCGACAACGGCAGCAGGGACGGCAGCGCCGCGCTGCTGACCGACGCCCTCGGCTCCAGGGCGGTGCTCACGCTGCCGCGCTCGACCGGTTTCGGCGAGGCCGTCACCGAGGTCCTCGACCGGCTCGGCCCCGGCGGTGGCCGGGAGTGGATCTGGCTGCTGCACGACGACTGCGCCCCGGACGTCCACGCCCTGCGGCTCCTGCTTGAGGCCGCCGACGAGGACCCCAAGGCGGCGGTGCTCGGCCCCAAGCTCCGTGACTGGCTCGACCGGCGGCTCCTGCTGGAGGTCGGTGTCACCGTCGACCGCACCGGCCGCAGGGACACCGGGCTGGAGGCCCGCGAGTTCGACCAGGGGCAGTACGACGGGACCAGGGACGTGCTCTCGGTCTCCACCGCGGGCATGCTGATCCGCAGGGACGTCTGGGAGGAGGTCGGCGGGCTCGATCCCGCCCTGCCGCTGTTCCGCGACGACCTCGACCTGTGCTGGCGCGTCAGGACCGCCGGATACCGTGTGCAGAACGTCACCCGGGCGATCGCCTGGCACGCCGAGGCCGCCACCCGGCGGCGGCGCCGCATCACCGCCAGCGGAGACCATCCCCGCCGCCTGGACCGCCGCAACGCCCTCTTCGTCGTCATGGCGAACCTGCCCCTGCGCCCGCTGCTGTGGGCGCTGGTGCGCAACGCGTTCGGGTCGCTCGCCCGTACGGTGCTGTTCCTCGTGGCCAAGCAGCCCGCCAACGCGCTGGACGAGTTCCTCGCGTTCGGCTCGGTGTTCGGCCACCCCATCCGGATGATCAAGGCTCGGCGGGCGCGGGCCAAGGGCCGCAGGCAGGGGTACGCGGCGGTCAGCCGGCTCCTCACCCCGTCGGGCGCCGGTTACCGGCGGCTCGTCGACAGGGCCCAGAGCTATCTGGCCGGGGGCGGGTTCGTGGAGTCCGCGGGCCGCCACCACGCCATGACCGCCTCGCCGGACGCGCAGGAGGAGGGCGAGGAGCTGCTCACCGACGCCGGGGTGATGCAGCGCGTCTTCGGCAACCCCGGCGTCCTGCTCTTCCTGGCGCTCTCCCTGGTCACGCTGGTCGCCGAACGCGCGGTGACCGGCGGCGCGAGGCTGGGCGGCGGCGCGCTCGTCCCGGTGATCGGCGGGGCCTCCGACCTGTGGGACCTCTACCGCGAGAGCTACCACCAGGTGGGCCTGGGCACCGACGCGTGGGCCCCGCCCTACGTGGCGGTGCTGGCCGTGCTCTCCACGGTGCTGTTCGGCAAGACGT
Organism: Streptosporangium sp. G11; assembly: GCF_051192615.1. Classification (NCBI taxonomy): domain Bacteria; kingdom Bacillati; phylum Actinomycetota; class Actinomycetes; order Streptosporangiales; family Streptosporangiaceae; genus Streptosporangium; species Streptosporangium sp. G11. The sequence goes on along the minus strand of NZ_JBPJUQ010000042.1, from coordinate 24,614 downwards.
GGCTCGCGGTGTCGCTGCTGCTGCTCGGCTGCGTGCCGCTGGCGGGGATCTCCGCGTACACGGCCACCCGGTCGATGATCCCCGGCCGCTGGACCAGGGTCTGGCTGGCCTCCTCGTACGCCCTCCTGCCGGTCGCCACCGGCGCGGTGGCCGCGGGGCGGCTCGGCACCGCGGTGGTCTTCGTGCTGCTGCCCGTCTACGCGGCGCTCGCCACCATGGTGCTCACCGGGGAGCGCCGCCGCGCCCGCCGCGCGGCCTGGGGCCTGGGACTCCTCCTGGCCGTCGGCACGGCCTTCGCCCCGCTGGTCTACCCGCTGACCGCGGTCCTCGGCGCGCTGGCGGCGCTGGCCTTCCCACGCAGGGGCGTCGCGGTCTCGATGCTCGTGGCGTTCGCCGTCCCCGTGGCCCTGCTGTTCCCCTGGCTGGCCCAGGTGGTCGCCGACCCCGGGCAGCTCCTGCTGGAGGCCGGGCTGCACCAGCCCGCGCTGGTCGACCCCGCGCTGCCCGCCGGGTCGCTGCTGCTGCTCAGCCCCGGCGGGCCCGGCATGCCGCCGCTCTGGGTGACCGGCGGTCTTCTCGCGGCCTGCCTGCTCGCGCTGCTGATGCGCCGCAACCGGATGGTCATCGCGGTCGGCTGGGGCGTCGCGCTCTTCGGCGTGCTGGTGGCGATCCTGGTCAGCAGGACCACCGTCACCTCGATCAACGGCGACGTCGAGGCCCCCGCCTGGCCGGGGGTGCCGCTGGCCTTCGCCGCCACCGGCATGCTCGTGGTGGCCGCGCTCACCGCCGACAGGGTCGTGGAGTTCCGGGCGGCCGGGGGAGCGCGCAGGCTCGCCGCGTTCGGCGTCGTGCTGGTCGCGTTCTCCACGCCGCTGCTCGCCGCGGGCATGTGGATCGCCAAGGGCGTGGACGGCCCGCTCCGCGGGACCGTGCGCGACGTCGTGCCCGCGCTCGCCGCGGACAACTCCGCGGGCGGCGAGCGGACCCTGCTGCTGCGCGCCTCGCCGGGCGGCCTGCTCTTCACCGTGCTGCGCGGGCGCACCCCGGTGATCGGCGAGGCCGACATCCCCGTCCCCGACGGCCCCAGGGAGCTGGTCCGCGTCGCCGCGGCCGGGCTGGTGTCCGGCAGGGGCGGTGACGACGCCCGTGTCCTCGCCGCCCACGGCGTGCGGTTCGTCGTGGTGACCGCGCCCGTCGATCCGGGGATCAGCCACGCGCTCGACTCGCAACCCTCGCTGGCGCGGATGAGCCTGTCCCGCTCGGTCGGCGTGTGGCGCCTGACCCAGCCGATCGCCCTTCCCGTGACCCCGCCGGGCGACCCCTGGCACGGCCGCTGGCTCTGGGCCCAGGCCGTGCTGGTGCTGATCGTCTCGGTCCTGGCCGCGCCGGGCTCACGCACCGAGCCCGACGAGCCCGCCCTCCCCCAGGACCAGCCCGAGCCTCGCAGAGAGATGGCCGCCCGGTGAAATCCCTGATCGAGAACCGGTTCAGCCTGCTGGTGCTGGTCCTGGTGGCCCTGCTCGCCCTGTACGGGGTGGCCTACGCCTCCCAGCCGGGGGCCGTCGCCACCCCGGCACCGGGGTTCGAGAAGGTGCCCGTCGCCTCGGTGACAGCCGTCTGCCCGTCGCCCGGCGACACCTCCGTCGGCGTGGTCGCCCCGCCGGGCAGCAGGGAGCCCGGCTCCGCGACGCTCGTCACCGGAGGCAAGACCCTCGCCACCGTCGACATCCCCGGCCGTCTCTGGCACGACGAGGTGCCGGCCTCGTCGCCGCCCCTCGTCGTCGCGGCCACCGGGAGCATGGCGGCGGGACTGGAGGTGGCGCAGACCCGCAGGGAGAAGTCGGGTGATCAGCGGGGTCTGGCCGGGACACGCTGCACCGAGCCGGTGGCGAGCACCTGGCTGGTCGGGCCGGGACCGGCCGCGGCGGACGTCACGCTGTACCTGACCAACGCCGACCTCGCCCCGGCCATCGCGGAGATCATGGTCTACACGGGCGAGGGCCCGGTGTTCGACGACACCGGCGGCGTGTTCACCCTCAAGCCGGGCCAGAGCCGCACGATCAAGGTCCTGGATCTCGCGCCCTCGGCGCTCGTCCTGGCGATCCAGGTCCGTACCAGCTCGGGGCGGGTCGCCGCCGCAGCGCGGGCGATCATGAACGACGGGCGCGGCGTGGACTGGCTGCCGGTCTCCGCGGCCCCCGCCACCCGCGTCGTCGTACCGGGCATCCCCGGCGGCGGCGGGAGGCGCGAGCTGATCGTCGCCTCCGCCGAGGAGTTCGACACGCTGGTGGAGGTCAAGGCCCTCACCCCCGACGGGACGTACGCGCTGCAGGGCCACGAGCTCGTCGAGGTGCCCGCGGGGTCCGTGGCCACCCTCGACCTGTCCACCGGGATCGGCGGCCAGCCGTCCGCGCTGGTCCTCACCTCGGACACCCCGATCGTCGCCGGGCTCGTCGCCACCGGCACCGGTTCGAAGACCGACGTGGCCTTCACCGCCGGGGCGGCTCCCATCGACCTGGGCAGCGTCGTCGCCGACAACCGTACGGGCGGCAAGGTGAGTTCCCGGCTGCTGCTGACCGCGCCGGACGCGGCGGGCACGGTGAGCGTGCAGGTGGTTCCGCGAAAGGGCGAGCCGCGCGAGCCGTTCCAGGTGGAGGTCTCCGCCTCGCGGACCAAGCAGGTCACGCTCACCAAGGTGGACGGGCCCTTCACGGTGGTCGTGCAGCCGCTGCCCGGCTCGGGGCCGGTCTACGGCGGGCGGGTCATGGAGGAGCGGCTGAAGGGCGGGACGGCGCTGACTGTGCAGCCGCTGGCCCCCGCCCGCATGTGGGCGCTGGTCCCGCCGATCGCCGAGTCGGTCGCGACCGTCCTGCCCTGAGGCGCGGCGGGACCGTCTTGCCCTGAAGAGGGGCGGGACCGTCAGACCGTCCGGGACGCGGAGGGGCCGTCAGAGGCGTACTGGGATGCGGAGGGTCAGTCGTGGTCGTCGAAGCCGGGGTCGACCGACTCGGGGGAGAGCCCGAACAGGCCCGCGACCTGCTCGACCACCGCCTCGTGCACCATCGCGCCCAGGTGGTCGCGGTCGCGGGCCCTGCTCTCCAGGGGGCGGCGGTAGATGATCACGACGGCCGGGCGGCTCCCCGCGGCGGGCTCCGCCCGCCCGAACGGGATGGGCTCGCCGGTCAGCAGCCCGGGGCCGTCGCCCAGCTCGCTGATCGGCGGAACCTCCTCGACCGCGAACTCCACGGCCGACAGCTGCTTGGCCCACCGGGGCTTGAGCCGGTCGACGGCGTCCAGGACGAGATCGTCGAACCGCTCGCTGCGGGCCTTGGCGATCGGCACGTGCGAGGGCGCCAGCGGGCCACGCAGGCCGCGACCGTGCCTGTCGCGCCTGCGGGGAGAACGGGGTCTGCCGGGTGCCGGGCTCACGGCCCCAGCTTAGACGTGACCCGGACGGGGGCGGGAGGCGCCGTGACCCGAGCGCGGCCGGGGGGAGGGGGTGACGGCGGAGGCGCGGGTGGAAAGGCGGGGAGGGGCGTGCGGACGAGAGGGAGGCGCGGCGGGCGCGGGCGGGGGTCGTGCGGGTGAGGCGAGGTTTGGGAGGCAGGCGTGCGGACAGGGGGTGTAAGCCGTACAGGCGGGTGGAAGCCGGGACACGTGTCCGAATTGTGGCGACACGCTCGTTAAGAGCGCTCAGATAGTGGCGCCCCGGACGCTTACCGGATACGGTCCCACCGTGAGCCCCGTCCGCCGCTGTTCCCGCACCGCGTGCAGTCAGCCTGCCGTTTTCACGCTCACGTACGTCTACGCCGATTCGACCGCTGTTCTCGGACCCTTGGCGACGTACGCCGAGCCGCACTGTTACGACCTGTGTGCCGAGCATGCCGAGCGGCTCACCGCCCCCCGAGGCTGGGAGGTGGTGCGCCTGCCGACCGACGGCGCCCCGCCGAGCACGGACGACCTGGAGGCCCTCGCCAACGCGGTCCGCGAGGCGGCCAGGCCCGCGCCGAGCGGCGGCACCGAGCCGGTCGGCCAGGGGGTCGAGGTCGGCCGCCGAGGTCATCTGCGAGTGCTCCGCTCCGCCCAGCCCCAGCGTGACCGCTGACCCTACTAGGCTGGGGGGCACGAACACGACGCAAAGGGTGGAGCTGGAGTGGGCGACCTCGCCAAGATCTTCAAGGCGTACGACGTCCGTGGCGTCGTGCCGGACGAGCTCGACGAGGAGACCGCCGAGGCGGTCGGCGCGGCCTTCGCGGAGGTGACCGGGGCCGAGACCGCCGTCGTGGCACACGACATGCGCGAGTCTTCGGTGCCCCTGGCGGCCGCCTTCACCCGGGGGGCGACCTCGCGGGGGGCCGACGTGATCAACGCGGGCCTGGGCTCCACCGATCTGCTCTACTACGCGAGCGGCAGCCTCGGCCTGCCCGGCGTGATGTTCACCGCCAGCCACAATCCGGCCCGCTACAACGGCATGAAGATGTGCAGGGCGGGTGCCGTGCCGATCGGCGGCGCCACCGGGCTCGTCGAGATCCGCGACCGGGCCGCGGAGATCCTGGCCTCGGGCACCCTCGGCGGCGAGGGCGGCGGGACCGTCTCCGAGCGCGACCTGCTGCGCGGCTACGCCGACCACCTGCGCACCCTGGTCGACCTGTCCGGCATCCGGCCGCTGCGGGTCGTGGTCGACGCCGGAAACGGGATGGGCGGGCACACGGTCCCGACGGTGTTCGAGGGGCTGCCCGTCGAGCTGACCGCCCTGTACTTCGAGCTCGACGGCACCTTTCCCAACCACGAGGCCAACCCCATCGAACCCGACAACCTGCGCGACCTGCAGAAGGCCGTGCTCGACGTGGGCGCCGACATCGGGCTGGCCTTCGACGGCGACGCCGACCGCTGCTGGGTCGTCGACGAGCGCGGCGAGTCCGTCTCCCCGTCCACGATCACCGCGCTGGTCGCGGTCCGCGAGCTGGGCAGGCACCCCGGGGCCGCGATCATCCACAACCTGATCACCTCCAGGGGCGTCCCGGAGATCGTCGGCGAGCACGGCGGCCACCCGATCCGCACCCGCGTGGGCCACTCGTTCATCAAGGCCGAGATGGCCGAGACCGGCGCGGTCTTCGGTGGCGAGCACTCCGCCCACTACTACTTCAAGGACTTCTGGTTCGCCGACTCCGGCATGCTGGCCGCGCTGCACGTGCTGGCCGCGCTGGGCGAGCAGGAGAGGCCGCTCTCGGACATCCTCGCCGAGTACACTCGCTACGCGGCCTCCGGGGAGATCAACAGCACCGTGGCCGACCAGGGTGCGGCGACGGAGCGGGTCCGGGAGGTCTTCGCCGCCCGCGACGGGGTCACCTTCGACGAGCTGGACGGTCTGACCGTCTCCGGCCCCGGATGGTGGTTCAACCTCCGTCCGTCCAACACAGAGCCGCTGCTCAGGCTGAACGCCGAGGCGGCCGACGAGATTCAGATGGCAGCGATCAGGGACGAGGTCCTTGCTGTCGTGAGGAGCTGAACGAGTGAAGATCGACGACTGGCTGCTGGAGATCCTGGCCTGTCCCAACTGCAAGTCCCCGCTGCGAGCCGAACCCGAGGTGGACGAGCTGTCCTGCACCTCCGCCTCCTGCGGTCTGGTCTACCCGGTCCGGGACGACATCCCGGTCCTGCTGGTCGACGAGGCCCGGAAGTCGTGAACTGGGAGCCCGATCGGCTCGATGATCAGCAACGGCTGGCCGAGGGCGATCCGGCGGGCATGCTGCGGGCGGTGGCCGACTCGGCCGCGCAGGTCCGCACCTCCCGCAGGGCCGCCCTGGAGTCGGGCCTGTCCTCGCTCGCCGGGGACGGGCGGCCCCGGGCCGTCGTGGTCGCGGGTGTGGGCGGTTCGGGCATCGCCGGTGACATCCTCAACGTGGTGTGCGGGCACGGCGCCCCGCTGCCGATCGTCACCGTCAGGTCCCACCGGCTGCCCGGCTGGGTCGGCGCGACCGACCTGGTGATCGCGGTGTCGCGTTCGGGCCGGACCGAGGAGACGCTCGCGGTGGCCGCCGAGGCCGTCCGCCGGGGATGCCGGCTGCTCGCCGTCGGCGGGCCCGACTCGCCGCTCCACGCGATCGCCAGGCAGGCGGGAGCGCCGTTCGTGCCCGTCGCGGGCGGCGGGCAGGCGCGTGCCGCGGTGTGGGCGCTGACGGTCCCGCTGATCGTCGCCGCCGCCGAGCTCGGCCTGGTCGAGGCCGGCGAGGAGGTGTTCGAGGAGGTGGCCAAGCGCCTTGAGGACCTCGCCCACCGCTGCCGCCCGGCGAGCGAGTCATTCATCAACCCGGGCAAGTCACTGGCCATGGAGCTCGCCGAGACCGTGCCGATGATCTGGGGGTCCTCCCCGCTGGCGGCCGTCGCGGCCCGCCGGTGGGCCGGTCAGCTCAACACGAACGGCAAGTATCCGGCCGTGTGGGGGGAGCTCCCCGAGGCCGGTCACGACCAGGTGGCCGTCCTCGACGGCCCGCTCGCCCAGCGCGACATCTTCGCCGACGAGAGCGGCAGGTCGCTCCGGCTGTTCGTGCTGCGCGACGTGGAGGAGCACCCCCGGGTCGTACGGCAGCGGGAGGTGTCGGTGCGGCTGGCGGAGGATCGCGGCGTCCCGGTCACGCAGATCGCCGCGGAGGGGGTGCACCCGCTGGAGCGGCTCGCCACGCTGATCGCGCTCGGGGATTTCGCGAGTACCTACCTCGCTCTCGGGTACGGGGCCGACCCGACCCCTGTGTCGGCGATCACAGAACTCAAGGCAAGGGTTTCGCAATAGGATCCTTGTCCTGTCTTTCCTGAATAACGAGCTGAGCGGAGGCTGCCGTGAGCGCGGGCGGCGGTACTAAGGCAATCATCGCGGCGTTGGCGGCCAACCTGGCGATCGCCGTGGCCAAATTCGTGGCGTTTCTCTTCACGGGTTCGTCATCGATGATCGCCGAGTCGGTCCACTCGGTGGCCGACTCGGGCAACCAGGCGCTGCTGCTCCTGGGCGGCAAGCGCGCCCAGCGGGCGCGCACGCCACAGCATCCCTTCGGATACGGCCGGGAGCGCTACTTCTACGCGTTCGTGGTGGCGGTGGTGCTGTTCACCATCGGCGCGGTGTTCTCCCTCTACGAGGGCTGGCACAAGCTCTCCCACCCGGAGGCGCTGAGGAGCCCCGAATGGGCCTTCGGCGTGCTGATCTTCGCGATCATCGCCGAGTCGTTCTCGTTCAGGACGGCGATCATCGAGTCCAACCACGTCCGGGGAAACCAGTCGTGGGTCCAGTTCATCCGCCGCTCCAAGTCGCCCGAGCTGCCGGTCATCGTGCTCGAGGACCTGGGCGCGCTGCTCGGCCTGATCTTCGCGCTCTTCGGCGTGACCATGGCCGTGGTGACCGGCGACCCCATCTGGGACGGCATCGGCACCATCATGATCGGTGTCCTGCTCGCGGTGATCGCGGTCATCCTGGCGATCGAGACCAAGTCGCTGCTGATCGGCGAGGGCGCCGGGCCCGAGGTCGAGACCCGCATCGCGGAGGCCCTGGAGGGCGCGCCCGAGGTCACCCGGGTCATCCACATGCGCACGCTCCACCTGGGCCCCGAGGAGATCCTGGTCGCCGCCAAGATCGCAGTGGACCACGACGACACGGCCGCCGATGTGGCCCGCGGGATCGACGAGGCCGAGCAGCGCGTTCGCGCGGCCGTCCCGGAGGCCCGCGTCATCTATCTGGAGCCCGACCTCGACAGGGCCCGCGTCACCGGTTCGTCCGACTCGGACGTGATCCCGCGCGCATAGGGCCCCTGACGGCCGTACCGCACGGTACGGGCTTCGGACGCGAGTCGAACGCGGGACCCCGGCGCACGGCGCCGGGGTCCTGTGTTCTTCCTGGGGTGCGGGGTGGCCGGGAGAGGGCGGGGGCGTCACCCCTGGGCGCGGCGCTGGAGCAGGCGCAGCGCCTTCTCCTTCTCGAAGTCCAGTGCCCTGCGGGGTGCCTGGAGGCGGCCGATCCGCAGCCCCAGGTCCCGTACGGCCTGCGCGACCGCGGGCTCGCTCAGCGCCCGCAGCGCGAAGGCCAGCTCGGCGGGGGAGATGTCGAACCGTTTCTCCAGCTCGACGCCCTGGGCGACGGCCGAGAGCTCGTCGGGGCCGAACCGCCGGTGCGCGCCCTGGTTCCTGACCGGGGGGAGCAGACCGAGCGCCTCGCGGTAGCGGAGCATCCGGGGAGACATGCCCAGCTTCCTGGCGGCCTCGGTGATCCGCATCGGTGACCTCTTTCCAGCGGTTTTCCGGGAAACCTTACATTCTTGTGTCAGGTTACCCGCTCAAGGGGTGCGTGGAGTCGCTCCGGCCGCCTAAACTCGCATGCGTCGACTGTTCCGGTGGAGCGGCAGGCCCGGCCCCAGAGCGAAGCACGATCGCGAGACGAGCGCGACGAGCGAGGGTGTGAGGCGAACGCCGCCCATCAACCAGAGGGGTAACCACACATGGACTTCAAGGTCGCCGACCTTTCTCTTGCGGCCTTCGGCCGCAGGGAGATCCAGCTCGCCGAGCACGAGATGCCGGGCCTGATGGCCATCCGCAAGGAATACGCCGCGGCCCAGCCGCTGGCCGGTGCGAAGATCATGGGCTCGCTGCACATGACCATCCAGACCGCCGTGCTCATCGAGACCCTGGTCGCGCTCGGCGCCGAGGTCCGCTGGGTCAGCTGCAACATCTTCTCCACCCAGGACCACGCCGCCGCCGCCGTGGTCGTCGGCCCCGAGGGCACCGAGGAGAACCCCCAGGGCGTCCCGGTCTTCGCCTGGAAGGGCGAGACCCTGGAGGAGTACTGGTGGTGCACCGAGCAGGCCCTGACGTGGCCCGGTGACGACGGCCCCAACATGATCCTCGACGACGGCGGCGACGCCACCATGCTCGTCCACAAGGGCAGCGAGTACGAGAAGGCCGGCGCCGTGCCCACCGCCGGCGAGAACGACCCGGAGGAGTGGGGCGTCGTCCTCGACCTGCTCCGCCGCACGGTCACCGACGAGGGCCGCTGGACCCAGGTCGCCTCGCGCATCAAGGGCGTCACCGAGGAGACCACCACCGGCGTGCACCGCCTGTACGAGATGTTCAAGACCGGCACGCTGCTCTTCCCGGCGATCAACGTCAACGACTCGGTGACCAAGTCCAAGTTCGACAACAAGTACGGCTGCCGCCACTCGGTGATCGACGGCCTCAACCGCGCCACCGACGTGCTGATCGGCGGCAAGGTGGCGGTCATCGCCGGATACGGCGACGTCGGCAAGGGCTGCGCCGAGGCGCTCAAGGGCCAGGGCGCCCGCGTCATCGTCACCGAGATCGACCCGATCTGCGCGCTCCAGGCCGCCATGGACGGCTTCCAGGTCACCACCCTGGAGGAGGTCGTCGGCATCGCCGACATCTTCGTCACGACGACCGGCAACTTCGACATCATCACGGCCGACCACATGTCCCGGATGAAGCACAACGCGATCGTGTCCAACATCGGTCACTTCGACAACGAGATCGACATGACCGGCCTGGCGCGGATTCCCGGCATCGAGAAGACCGAGGTCAAGCCGCAGGTCCACACCTGGCGCTTCCCCGACGGCAAGCAGATCATCGTGCTCGCCGAGGGCCGCCTGATGAACCTGGGCTGCGCCACCGGCCACCCCTCGTTCGTCATGTCCAACTCCTTCACCAACCAGGTGATCGCGCAGATCGAGCTGTTCACCAAGACCGACGACTACCCGGTCGGCGTCTACGTGCTGCCCAAGCACCTGGACGAGAAGGTCGCGCGCCTCCACCTCGACGCCCTGGGCGTGAAGCTCACCACGCTCACCAAGGCCCAGGCCGAGTACATCGGCGTGGACGTCGAGGGCCCCTACAAGTCCGACCACTACCGTTACTGATACCCACGGCTGAGTTCCACCGGGCCCCCGCGCTTCGCGGGGGCCTTCGGGCGATCCGGGGTTCGGGTGGTCAATCCGGGGTTCGGGAGATCTGGGGAGATACGTGGACAGGGCTCTGGTGGCCGCGGGGGAGCTAAGGATCGGGTGGGCGGCGCGGGCGATGCCGGTGCTCACCGCCCTCGGTGAGCGGTTCGCCGCCGAACGGCCCTTCGAGGGGCTGCGGATCGCCGCGTGCCTGCACGTCACCGCGGAGACCGCCGTGCTCATGGGCACCCTCAAGGCGGGCGGGGCCGAGATCGCCCTGGCCGCGTCGAACCCCCTGTCCACCCAGGATGACGTCGCCGAGGCGCTCCGTGACTACGGCGTCGTCGTGCACGCGCGGGCCGGGGTGACCGTGGACGCCTACTACCGCCACATCCACCAGGCGCTCGACATCGTCCCGGACATCGTCCTGGACGACGGCTGCGACCTCGTCAACATCCTGCACACCGAGCGGACCGAGCTGCTGGAGACGGTCTCCGGCGGGTGCGAGGAGACCACCACCGGGATCATCAGGCTCCGCCAGATGGCCGCGGAGAAGGCGCTCAGGTTCCCCGTGGTGGCGGTCAACGACACGCGGACCAAGCGGATGTTCGACAACCGCTACGGCACCGGCCAGTCGACCATGGACGGGATCATGCGCGCCACGAACACCCTGCTCGCGGGCAAGACCGTGGTGGTCGCCGGGTTCGGTTACTGCGGCCGGGGCGTCGCCGAGCGGGCCAGGGGCCTGGGGGCCCGGGTCGTGGTGACCGAGATAGACCCCGTCAAGGCGCTGGACGCCTCGCTGCAGGGCTACGACGTACGGTCGATGGCGGCGGCGGCCCGCGCCGGGGACGTGTTCGTCACGGTCACCGGCAACCGCGACGTGATCAGGGGCGAGCACCTGGCGGAGATGAAGGACGGCGCGATCCTGGCCAACGCCGGGCACTTCGACGTCGAGATCGACGTCCGCGCCCTGGACGACCTGGCGCACGCCGTCCATCGGGGGGTGCGCCCCAACACCGACGAGTACGTCCTCGCCGACGGCCGCAGGCTCCTGCTGCTCGCCGAGGGCCGCCTGGTGAACCTGACCGCCGCCGAGGGGCATCCCGCCGCCGTCATGGACATGTCCTTCTCCGCGCAGGTGCTCTCGGTGGCGTGGCTGGTCCGCGAGCGGGCGCGGCTGGAGCCGGGGGTCTACGACGTGCCGGGGGAGGTCGACGTGGAGGTGGCGCGGCTCAAGCTGGCCGCGGCCGGGATCGAGATGGACGAGCTCACCACCGACCAGGAGGAATACCTCCACTCGTGGCGGCTCGGCTCGTAGTCACGCCCGCGTGGCGGCTCGGTTCGTGGTGAGGCTCGCGGTTTCGGCTCGGTTCGTGGTCACGCCCGCGTGGCGGCTCGGCTTGTGGTCACGCTCGTGCTCCGGCGTGGTTCGTGGTCACGCCCGCGTTCCGGCTCGCGGTTCGAGGTCTTCGAGCGGGGGAGGGCGCCGGAGTCCCGGGATCGCCGGGCGGGAGGGCGTCAGAGCTCGGCCTGCATCTCCTGCATCCTGCGGACCTCGGCGCTCTGGGTGGCCGAGACGTCGTTGGCCAGCTCCTCGATCCGCTGGTGCGAGCCGGAGACCAGGACCTGCTCGGACATCGTGAGCGCGCCCCGGTGGTGCGCGATCATGAGCTGCAGGAAGAGCCGGTCGAAATCCTTGCCCGAGGCGGCCTTGAGCGCCTCCATCTGCTCCGGCGAGGCCATGCCGGGCATGGTGTCGTGCTCGGCGTGGTGTTCGGGAGCCCGCATGCCCTGCTGCTGGAGCCAGGAGATCATGAACTGGATCTCCGGGCCCTGCGAGTCCTTGATGCGCGAGGCCAGGCTCTTCAGCCTGACGTGCTCGGCCCGGGTCGGGGCCAGGGAGGCCATGTCGAGGGCCTGCCGGTGGTGGACGACCATCTTCTGGACGTACGTCACGTCGGCCGCGTTGGCGGTGGGTGAGGGCACGAGCGTGGCGGCCTCACTCGGGCCGACGGTCCGGGCGACCTCTCCCGGCCTGCCCGGGACGATCACCGGTGCCGACGCCTGGGGGGTCGGGGCAGGCTTGGGCTGCTCCGCGCTGCACGCGCTGAGAGACAGGGCGGCGATCACGGCGATGAGCGCGACGCGCACCCGGCCTCCTTCGTGAATGTCCAGTAGCGAAAGACCGTAACCCCTGCGGGGGCGGCCCGTAAAGACCGCACACCGGTAACAGTTGCTGACACTGTGACGGCTTGCCGGATGACCGTACAACCTGAACGATTTAACCGTTTATGCACCTTTTATTGGGTGCATGTGTCAAGGAGGTTCACGAGTGTCCACCCCCCTCAGGAAGGGCTTGACCGGCCGGTTCCTGTTTGTGGCCGGGGTCGCCGTCGCAACGGCGCTTGCCGCGTTCCCCGCGCAGGCAGCCGACATCCCGGCACCCGGTGAGATCGCCAAGAGCGCGAACATCGAGCATGTCCTCAACGTGGTCAAGCCTGCCGCGCTGACGGACATCAACACCGACATGGCGTTCCAGGGCGACTACGCCTACGTCGGCAACTACACCGGCTTCTCGATCTACGACATCAAGAAGCCGAAGAAGACCTCACTCGTCAGCTCGGTGGTCTGTCCTGGCGGACAGATGGACCTGGCGGTCTACGGAGACCTCCTCTTCGCCGCGGTCGACTCCTCCCGCAACAACGACTCCTGCAGCAGCGTCGGCCAGAGCGCCGCGAACAAGGCGTCGTGGGAGGGCATCCGGATCTTCGATGTCAAGGACAAGCAGAACCCCAAGTACGTCAAGTCCGTCGAGACCAACTGCGGCTCGCACACGCTGACGCTGGTCCCGGGCAAGGGCAGGGACCGTAGGAACGTCTACGTCTACGTCTCCTCCTACAGCCCCAGCGCGTCGTTCCCCGACTGCCAGCCGCCGCACGACAAGATCTCGATCGTCAAGGTGCCGCTGCGTGACCCGGCCTCCGCCGCGGTCGCCGCCACGCCGGTCCTATTCCCCGACGGCGGCAACCCGGGCGAGACCCTCCCCTACCCCGAGCGCACCTCGGCCACGAGCGGTTGCCACGACATCACCGCGTACCCGGAGAAGAACATCGCCGCCGGAGCCTGCATGGGCGAGGGCGTCCTGATGGACATCTCCAACCCGCTGGAGCCCAAGGTCACCGCCACGGCCCGCGACGACCAGAACTTCGCGTTCTGGCACTCGGCGACGTTCAACAACGAGGGCACCAAGGTGATCTTCACCGACGAGCTCGGCGGCGGCGGCGCGGCCACCTGCAACGAGGCGATCGGCCCGAACCGCGGCGCCAACGCCTACTACGACATCGAGGGCGGCCAGCTCGCCTTCAAGAGCTACTTCAAGATCGCTCGCCACCAGGCCGACACCGAGAACTGCGTCGCGCACAACGGCTCGCTGATCCCGGTCAAGGGCAAGGACATCATGGTCCAGGCCTGGTACCAGGGCGGCATCTCGGTCGTCGACTTCACCGACTCCACCAAGCCGCAGGAGATCGCGTTCTTCGAGCGCGGCCCCGACAGCACCGCCCCCGCGCTCAGCGGCGGCTTCTGGTCCGCGTACTACTACAACGGCCACATCTACGGCAGCGACTTCAACCTCGGCCTCGACGTCCTGAAGATCAACGATCCGCGGACGAACAAGGCCAACGGTGTCAAGTTCGACATCCTGAACACGCAGACCCAGGCGTCCTACCGTGAGGGCGGTCACGGCCACGACCACTGACATTTGACGGCGGTCATGGCCGCTGACCTTTGACAACGGCCACGACCACCACCTGCGGAAGGCCACCGGGCGCTCGTCGAGCGCCCGGTGGCCTTCGTGTGTGAGGGGCCGGAAAGCCCGTGCGCATCGCGGAAGGGACATCGACCGTAAACTTTTTCAGGGCCTCAGTAAAGAGTTAATCTCATATTTTATTGTGACAAAGTCACAGTCCGTCGATCCGGCTGTCAGGAGGGACGATTTGCTAATTTATGCATGCCTTATGTCCGCTCCAAGGAGGCACCCGAGTGTTCGCTCCCCGAAGGACCGTCCGGGCGTTGGTAGTGGCGGCCACGGCCGCCGCGATGCTGATGTCCACGGTCTCGGCCCAGGCCGCCGACATTCCCCCGCCCGGTGAGGTCGTCACCAGCCCCAATGTGACGCACGTGGGCACCCTGCCCAAGCTCCCCGGTCTTGAGGCCACCACCAACAGCGACATCGCCTTCCAGGGCGACTACGCCTACGTCGGCAACTACGGCGGCTTCTCGATCTACGACATCAGGAACCCGAGGCGCGCCAAGCTCGTCAGCGGCGTCCTGTGCCCCGGCTCCCAGATGGACGTGTCGGTTCACGGCGACCTGCTGTTCGCCGCGGTCGACAACTCCCGCAGCGACGACTCCTGCAACAGCGTCGGCCAGCCGGCCAGCGTCAAGGAGTCGTGGGAGGGGGTTCGGATCTTCGACATCAGCGACAAGAGGAACCCCAAGTACATCAAGTCGGTCGAGACCAACTGTGGCTCCCACACCCTGACACTCGTTCCCGGCAAGGCCAGGGACCGGCGCAACGTCTACCTCTACGTCTCCTCCTACAACCCGAACGCCACGTTCCCCGACTGCCAGCCGCCGCACGACAAGATCTCGATCATCAAGGTGCCGCTGCGCAACCCGACCGCCGCGGCCGTGGTCAAGGCGCCGGTCGTCTTCCCCGACGGTGGCAACGAGACGCAGCCGGGCCTGCTGCTGCCGACCAGCGGCTGCCACGACATCACCGTGTACGCGGAGAAGGACATCGCGGCCGGAGCCTGCATGGGTGACGGCGTCCTGTTCGACATCTCCGACCGGGAGAACCCGGTGATCACCGCGCGGACCACCGACCCGAACTTCGCGTTCTGGCACTCGGCGACGTTCAACAACAAGGGCACCAAGGTGATCTTCACCGACGAGCTCGGCGGCGGCGGCGCGGCCACCTGCAACGAGGCCACCGGCCCGAACCGCGGCGCCAACGCCTACTACGACATCGTCCGCGGCAAGCTGGTCTTCAAGGGCTACTTCAAGATCACTCGCTACCAGGCCGACACCGAGAACTGCGTCGCGCACAACGGCTCGCTGATCCCGGTCAAGGGCAAGGACATCATGGTCCAGGCCTGGTACCAGGGCGGCGTCTCCTTCGTGGACTTCACCGACTCGGCCAACCCGAAGGAGATCGGCTTCTTCGAGCGCGGCCCCGAGCCCGACGGCGGAGGCGGCGGCATCTGGTCCGCGTACTACTACAACGGCTACGTCTACGCCAGCGACTTCCGCAGGGGGCTGGACGTCCTCAAGATCGACGACCGCCGCACCGACCCGGCCAAGAGCGTCCGCCTGGACCGGCTGAACGTGCAGACCCAGGCCTCCTACGGGGAGCGCGGCCACCACTGACCATCCGGCGCGGCCGTCCCTGAGAGGACGCGGTCGCCCATGAGGAATCCGCAAGAAGCATGAGGAAAGGGGCGGCGGGCCTTCCCGCCGCCCCTTTTCGCGTTCCCGGCGCCGCGGCCACGTTCCCGCGCGGCGCCGCCGGCGATGCCGGGCCCGTACGGCGTCACGCCGGCGAGAAAGGTCAGGCGGGAGGGACGAAGCCGCCGGGTGTGGGGTCGGGCTCCCGCGCGCCGGGCCCGCCCACGGGGGGCGGGGGCGGCGGAGGCGCCGGATACGGCGGCCCCGCCGGGGGAGGGAGCGGGATCCGCGGCTGCGACGGCCGGTAGGCGGGCCGCGTGTGAGGCTGAGGTGCCGATCCCGGCGGCGCGTACGGGACGGGAGGGTTCTGCTGCCCCCCCGGGGCAAAGGGCGCGTACGGCCCGTCTCCGGCTCCGGGTGGCGCGTACGGCGGGGGTGGCGCGGCCGGGTGGGGCTGGAACGACGGCGCGTGAGCCGAGTGAGGCTGGAACGACGGCGCGTGAGACGGGTGGGGCTGGGGCGCGGCATGGCCGGGCCACGGCTGCCCGGGCTGCTGATCGGCCCACGGCCCGGGCTGCTGATCGGGCCAGGGCTGCCCCGGTCGCTCGGACTGCGGCCGGCCGGTCCACTGCCGGGCCGGTTGGCGCGCGCCGGTCTGCTGGGCCAGGCGCGCCTGCTCGCGGCGGCGGCGCTCGGCCAGGACGGCGGTCAGGTAGGCGAACGGCGGCACGCCGGGCGGGGCGGGCGGGGACACGAAGGCCGACATCTCGGTGGCGATGCGCACGCCCATCTCGTACTGCACGGCCGGGGCCAGGTCGTGCCAGCGCATGAGGTACTGCCTCGCGGTGGCCGCGACCTGCTCGGGCAGCCGCGACAGCTCCAGCGTCGCCGCCCACGGGGCGAGCATCGGCGGCATGTCCAGCGGCGGCCCGTACTGCCTCGGGGCGCGCTCGGAGATCACGATGGTGCCGGAGAAGATGTCGCCGAGCCGCTTGCCCTTCTCCGAGATCAGCGAGCTGATCAGCGCGGGGGCGCCACTGAGCATCCAGAACTCCAGGACCCCCGCCAGGCCGCGGAACAGCGCCTGGCGGAACCGCACGGGACCGCCGTCGTCGCTGACGACCCGGAGCCCCAGCGCGAGCTTGCCCAGGCTGCGCCCGCGCGTGAGCGTCTCGAAGGCCACCGGGTAACCGACGATCACGAGCACGGTGAGCACGATGTAGACCATCGTCGTCAGTGCCGGATCGCTCAGGAACGCCAGGCTGCCGACCAGCAGGGAGGCGCCCAGCAGCGTCACGACCTGGAGCGTCATGTCGATCAGCAGCGCCGCGGCCCTGCTCGGGAGCTGGGCGACGCGGACCTCGACGACCACGGCCTCGCCGGTTACGACATCGGACACAATCAGAACCCTACCTTCGACTGGATAGGCTGCCCGCGTGGACATCGACGCCTTCGTCACCGCGCACCGGCCAGCCTGGGACCGTCTTGAGGACCTGGTCCGGCGGCGCGGCTCGCTGGACGGGGCAGAGGTCGACGAGCTGGTCGACCTCTACCAGCGGGTGGCCACGCACCTGTCCCTCGTCCGCTCGGCCTCCGCCGACCCGATCCTGGTGGGCCGCCTGTCGGCGCTCGTCGCCCGCGCCCGCTCCGCCGTGACCGGGGCGCACACCCCGGCCTGGCGGGAGTTCGCCCGTTTCTTCACGGTCTCCTTCCCGGTGGTCGCCTACCGGGCCCGCTGGTGGTGGCTGGCCACGAGCGTCGCGTTCCTGCTGGTCTCCACGGTCGTCGCCGTCTGGGTGGGGGAGAACCCCGGTGTCCAGGCGGCGATCGCCACCCCCGAGGAGATCACCCAGCTCGTCGACCACGACTTCGCCGACTACTACTCGGAGAACCCGGCGACCTCCTTCGCCGGACAGGTCTGGGTCAACAACGCCTGGGTCTCGATGCAGGTCATCATGATGTCCATCCTGCTCGGCCTGCCGATCCCGTACGTCCTGTGGGAGAACGCGCTCAACGTGGCCGTCTCCGCCGGGCTGATGGCCTCGCGCGGCAAGCTCGACATCTTCTTCGGGCTGATCACCCCGCACGGCCTGCTGGAGCTGACCGCGGTGTTCCTCGCCGCGGCCGTCGGCATGCGCCTCGGCTGGACGGTCGTCGACCCCGGCCCGCGCAGGCGTACCGAGGTCCTGGCCGAGCAGGGCAGGGCCGTGATGAGCGTGGCCCTCGGCCTGGTCGTGGTGCTGCTCGTCTCCGGGATGATCGAGGGCCTGGTCACCCCCTCGGGGCTGCCCACCTGGGCGCGGATCGGCATCGGGGTGGTCGCGGAGGCGGCCTTCCTCGCCTACGTGATCTTCTTCGGCCGCCGGGCCGTGGCCGAGGGCGAGAGCGGCGACGTGGAGCGCGCCCCCGACCTGGCCCCCAGCGCCGGCTGAGCGTTTCCGGCCTCGCCCCCGCCGTCGGCTGAGCATCTCCGCCGTCGGCCGAGCATCCCCGGCGCCGGTCGAAGCGCCCCCGTCCGTCCGGCTTTACCCGACGCGCTCCGAAGGCGCCCGAATCCCCGCCGGGCGAGCGGCGTCAGAGCCGCCCGGCCGCCTTCAGCGCCAGGTAGGCGTCGGCCAGGGCCGGGGCGATCTGCTCGGGGGCGGTGTCCACGACCTCCACGCCCTGGCGGCGCAGCAGGGCGGTGATCCTGCGCCGTCCCGCGCTCAGGTGCTCGGCCGCCGCCGCGCCGTAGACGAGCTCGGAGGTGCCGCGCCCGGCGGCCATCTCGGCCACCTGCGGGTCGGAGACGGCGGCCAGGAGCACCAGGTGCCGCGAGGAGAGGCGGGGAAGGACCGGCAGAAGGCCCTCCTCCAGCGCCGCCGGGTTGAGGTCGGTCAGCACGACGACCAGGCAGCGCCGCCTGGCCCGCGACATGACGGCCGCGACCATCCCCGCGGAGTCGGCCTCGACCAGCTCGGCCTCGATCGGGGCCATGCTGTTGACCAGCGACGACAGCAGCTCCGTACGGCCGGTGCCCGACACCCAGGCGCGCACTCCCCGGTCGTGGGCCATGAAGTCGACCCGGTCGCCCGCGCGGGAGGCCAGGGCGGCCAGCAGCAGCGCCGCGTCCATCGACCAGTCGAGGCGGGGCCAGCCGGGCACGACCCGCGACCTCCCGCCCCCGGCGGCCCTCGGCACCTCGCCGGCCAACGGGATCGGGGCGGTGCCCACCCGCCCGGCCGAGGTGCGGCCGGTGTCGAGCACGATCAGCACCCGCCGGTCGCGCTCGGGCCGCCAGGTGCGGACCACGACGTCGTCGCGGCGGGCGGTGGCCCGCCAGTCGATCGAGCGGACGTCGTCGCCGACCACGTACTCCCGCAGCGAGTCGAACTCAGTGCCCTGCCCCCGGATCATCGACGGGTGCCGGCCCTCCAGCTCCCTGAGCCTGGACAGCTTGGCGGGCAGGTGCTTGCGGCTGAGGAAGGGCGGCAGCACCCTGACCGACCAGGGCACCCGGTGCGAGCCCTGGCGGGCCGCCACGCCCAGCGGGCCCAGCGTCCGCACCGTCACCGTGACGGCCTCGCGGTCACCCCTGCGGGTGGGGGTGAGCGTGGTGACCAGCCGGCGGCGCTCGCCGGGAGGCACGTCCAGCGGCAGGTGCCGCGGCGTGGCGCCGGCGGAGGGCGGCCAGGCGTCCCTGAGCACGCCGCGCGCCCGGCGCGTGCCGGGGTTCTCCACGATCAGCTCGACCGCGACCGACTCGCCGAGCCGTACCAGCCGCTCGCCCGAGCGGGTGAAGCGCAGCGGGCGCACGCTCCCGGCCAGCAGCAGGTCGACCGCGACCAGCGCCACGATCAGCAGTGCCACCCCGGCCACGGCCGGCCCCGGCTGAGGGGCGAACAGCACGGCCAGGGTGCCCAGCAGTGCCAGCAGCGCGGCCCGTCCTGTCAGCGCCATGGTCAGCGGGGGACGGGGACGGAGGCGAGGATGGCGTCGATGAGGCCGTCGGCGGTCGCGCCCTCCAGCTCGGCCTCGGGACGTATCTGGATCCGGTGCCGCATCGCGGGCCTGGCCAGAGCCTTGACGTCGTCGGGCGTCACGTAGGCGCGGCCGGACAGCCACGCCCAGGCCCGCGCCCCGGCCAGCAGCGCGGTGGCGCCGCGCGGAGAGACGCCGAGCTGGAGCGAGGGCGACTGGCGGGTGGCCCTGGCGATGTCCACGATGTAGCCGAGCACCTCGGGACCCACGTGCACCTGGCTGACCGCCGCGCGTCCCGCGGCGAGGTCGGCGATGGTGGCCACGGCCTTGATGTGCGACAGGTCGCGCGGGTCGAAGCCGAGCGCGTGCCGCTCCAGCACCGCGATCTCCTGGTCGCGGGGCGGCAGCGGGACGGTCAGCTTGAGCAGGAACCGGTCGAGCTGCGCCTCGGGCAGCTGGTAGGTGCCCTCGTACTCGACGGGGTTCTGGGTGGCGGCCACGATGAACGGGTCGGGCAGCGCGCGCGCCGACCCCTCCACGCTGACCTGGCGCTCCTCCATCGCCTCCAGCAGCGCGGCCTGCGTCTTGGGGGGCGTGCGGTTGATCTCGTCGGCGAGCAGGAGGTTGGTGAAGACCGGTCCCTCGCGGAACTCGAACTCCGACGTCTTCGCGTCGTAGATCAGCGAGCCGGTGATGTCGCCCGGCATGAGGTCGGGGGTGAACTGCACCCGCTTGAAATCGAGCGAGAGCGCCGCCGACAGCGTCCTGACGAGCAGGGTCTTGGCGACGCCGGGCACGCCTTCGAGCAGCACGTGGCCCCGGCAGAGCAGCGCGATCACCAGCCCGGTGACGACGGCGTCCTGGCCGACGACCGCCTTGGAGACCTCGGCGCGCAGGGCTCCCAGCGCCTCCCTGGCGCGGTCCGCGCCCTGCGCGGCGGGCACGGCGGATGCGCCGGGCGCGGTCCTGACGACGGAGGTCGCCTCGGTGAGACCGCCGTTTCCCGGTGGTGTGGTCACGACTTTCCGACCTGCCTTTCCACGATGTCCATGTATTCGGCCAGGGCTACCAGCCCCGCCTCGTCGACCGGCGGCGGTCCGTACAGGGCGGCGCCCACGTGTGACGCCGCCTGTCCGGTCCGCTCGGCGATCGCGTTCACCAGCGCGT
Source organism: Streptosporangium sp. G11 (assembly GCF_051192615.1). NCBI lineage: Bacteria > Bacillati > Actinomycetota > Actinomycetes > Streptosporangiales > Streptosporangiaceae > Streptosporangium > Streptosporangium sp. G11. The sequence goes on along the minus strand of NZ_JBPJUQ010000042.1, from coordinate 4,104 downwards.
CGGGGGCCGCCCCCGGGGGCAGCCCGAGGCGGGGTGTGACCCGGTCGGTGAAGCCCGCGCGCAGGGCCGCGGCGGCCCGGTCGCGGGCCCGCCGCGCGCGGTAGAGCCTGGCACGTCCCTCGACGGTCTCGGCCGCCCGCACGACGACGGGCAGCCGCTCGGCCACCACGGGGCCGAGCCTGCGGCCCCGCCAGAGGGCCAGCAGCAGGACCGCGACGAGCACCTGTACCAGGGCCCATTTGATCCCCTCGGGGACCAGGTCGTAGAGACCCGCCTTGCCGCCGCCCGCCTGGGAGGAGGTCTCGGGGGCCGTCAGCCAGATCAGGGTGGGCCTGGCGCCGGCGAGGTTCATCGCCAGCGCGGCGTTGCCGTCCTCGGCGAGCCGCAGGTTGGTCATGAACTGCGCGTCGCCCGTGACGGTGATCGTCCGGCCCCCGGCGGTGTGGGAGACCAGGGTGGGCGTCCCGTTCGCGGGGTAGCAGCCGATCGCCCCCGGGGGCGAGGTGAGGGCCACGCCGCCGCTGTAGGCGCTGCCCGCCCTCGTCGCGGCAGGGAGCGCGCACCGGGGCTCACGGGAGCGCGCCCGCGCCTCACGCACCGGGACCACCCCCGGCGCGAGCAGGTCCAGCTGTGCCCGTACGCCCACCAGCAGCAGATCGGAGGGTGTGGCGGCGAGCCGCTCCGCCTCGTCCTCGCCGAGCGGGAAGGTCTCGCTCACCAGCAGGGTGCCGCCCGCGGGACCCGCCTGCCCGGCCAGCGACGCGGCCTCGGCGACCGAGGTGACCCGTGCCACCCGCACGCCGCGCGCCTGCAGCAGCCGGGCCAGGGCCTTGCCTCCCGACAGCGAGGTGTCGGCGGGGTCGAGGGTCCTTCCCGGCCCGCCGGAGCCGCCGAGCAGCACGCCGGTGACGGCGACGGCGACCACGAGGAGCGCCACGAGCAGGACGCCCCTGCCGCCGCGCCAGAGGCCGCCCGCGGTCGGCGAGGTGGAGGTCGTGCCGGAGTCTCGCGCGCCGGCCTGGCCGGCGATCCGCGCGCCGTCCTCGGCGAAGGCCGGTGCCGCCTGTCCTGGCGCCGCCGGGCTCATGGCGCGTCCGCCCGTACGGCGGGCGCGGGGCGGGCCGCGCGCAGGTGCTCGTCGAGATCGCGCATGATCCCGTACGCCTCGGGCGTGCCGGGCACCTCGCCGTAGGTCACGTCGTCGAACACCCGGGCCGCCGCGGTCAGCTCGTCGGCGAGGGCGGGCAGCGCGCGGCCGGCCTCGGTGGCCAGCTCGTCGGCGGTGCGGCCGGGCGTGTAGTCGATGATCACGCGGTCCTCCAGGTCGCGGGCGACGGCCCGGAGCCGCTCGCGGACCGCCTCGGCCCACCGGGCCTCCGCCGCCAGCCGCTCGGCGGCCTCGCGGTGCTCGGCGGCGCTGAGGCGGCGGTCGCCGAAGATCCCCCCGGCGCGGGCGGCGCCGCCCCTGGCGGTCCTGCGGGCGACGAGGAGCAGCGCGACGATGATCCCGACCACGATCACGAGGAGGATCGCCCGCGCCACCAGGCTGCCCGCGACGCCCACGGACTCCTGGTCCAGCAGGTCCCCGATGAACTGGTTGACGTTCCGCCAGAGGCGGTCGACCAGGGACTCCTTGGCGTACTCGGGTCTGAGTAGTTCCTGGATCGCCTGGCGCCGCGCCTCTTCGCGCTCGATGTCGATCGGGGACGTCAGGAGTGGGGCCACGGGGCTCCCTGGTCGGGGGAACCGTGCCGCGCGGGGCCCGAGGGCGTGACGGAGGGGTCCCACAGGTCGTCGGCCGACGCGTGGACCCATCCCTGCCGCTGCTGCTCGATCGCCGCGGTCTGGAGCACCAGGTCGAACGCCTCGGAGCGCATCCGCCGGTCGGCGTAGAGCAGGCCGTTGACCCCCGCCTGGAGGGGATAGGTGATCATCGAGCCGAGGGTGACGCCCACGGCGATGAGGACCGCCGAGGCGATCTGCGCGCCGGTGGAGCCCCCGCCGAGGAGGGCGAAGAAACTTCCGCCCAGGACGAAGGGGAAGGCGAGCACCTGGCCGATCAGGAACGCGATGATCTGGGTGAGGAGCACGATGCCGAGCGTCCGCCAGAAGCCGCCGGAGACCAGGTGCCAGGACCTGCGCAGGGAGTCGGTGACGCCGCGCCGCTCCAGCACCGCGGCCGCCGGGGCGAGCACCAGCCGGGTGGTGACGAAGAAGGCGTAGACCACGTAGGCCAGCACCGCCACCACGCCCACGATCGCCACCACGGCGACCTCGGCCCCCGCCGCGCCGAGTGCGAGGAACAGGCCGACGACCAGGGCCATCGGGACGAACAGGATCACGAGGTTGACGACGACCAGCCCGAACAGCGTGGGCACCCGGCCGCGGGTCAGCGTCCAGGCCTCGCCGGCGGTCATCTTGCCGCCGAAGACCGCGCGGCCCAGGATGCGGGTCAGCACGCCGGTCAGCAGCGTCACCGCGACGAACTGGACCGCGTAGGAGAGCAGGGTGCCGCCGTACTGGGTGAGGAAGCTCCCCTCGGGAGGGGTCGCGCCCGGGTTCTCCAGGATCGGGGTGAGGGAGTTGAGCATGATCGCCTGGCCGATCGCCAGGGGGATCGCGCCCAGCGCGGCGGCGATCGCCGACAGGCCCAGCACGCTTTTGGGGTTGGAGCGCATCAGCTTGATCGCGCCGTCGAGGATGTCGCCCAGGCCGAGGGGGCGCAGCGGGATGATGCCGGGGCGCATCGCGGGGGGCGGCACGCGCGCGCCGTACGGCGGCGGGCCGTAGGGGCCCTGCTGGTACGGCGGCTGGTACGGCGCCTGGCCGTGGGGCTGCCCGGGCCCCTGCGGGGGACCCTGGGGCGGGGGACCGGGGGCGCCGGACGCCGGGCCGGGGGCGGTCCACGGCGATCCCGGGGCGTTACCGTACGGCGGAGGTTGGTTGGACGCCCAGCCCGAAGGTGTGCCGGGAGTACCGGGAGTGGAGCCGTGACCGTCTGACATATCCCAATCCTGACATGTGGACACACCATTCGTGGTGATCGGGCGATCACGCGAACGTTTCATCCTCTCCGAGAGGGGCGGAGATGCCGGAGGGATGGCCGAGACGCCTTGGTTTACCGCAGACTGTGACCGTGGTCATCACCGCCCGGCGTCCGCAGTCGCCGGGGCCGGGGGCGGCCGTGGGGGGGCACCACTGCGCGTTTCACGTTGCGTGCGCCTAAAATTCGTCATTTGGACGCCCGGTCGTCGGTCGGTGTCATCCAGTAGGCGGACAAGGGTAATCTTCGACGATCGAGCGGTTTATCCCAATAACTCCCGAACTGCGTAAACCGAATGAGGGGCCATGAAAGGACGCGTGCTGGTCGTCGACGACGACGCGGCTCTCGCCGAGATGCTCGGGATCGTGCTGCGAGGGGAGGGCTTCGAACCCTCCTTCGTCTCCGACGGTGACAAGGCGCTCGACGCGTTCCGTGACACCCGGCCGGACCTGGTCCTGCTCGACCTGATGCTGCCCGGCGCCGACGGGATCGACGTCTGCCGCCGCATCAGGGCCGAGTCCGGGGTGCCGATCGTCATGCTGACGGCCAAGAGCGACACCATCGACGTGGTGCTCGGGCTGGAGTCGGGGGCCGACGACTACATCGTCAAGCCCTTCAAGCCCAAGGAGCTCGTCGCCAGGGTCCGCGCCCGGCTGCGCCGCACCGACGAGCCGACGCCGGAGATCCTGCAGATCGGCGACATCACGATCGACGTCGCCGGGCACTCGGTCAAGCGGGAGGAGGAGACCATCAACCTCACCCCGCTGGAGTTCGACCTGCTGGTCGCCCTCGCCAGGAAGCCGCGCCAGGTCTTCACCCGCGAGGTCCTGCTCGAACAGGTCTGGGGCTACCGGCACGCGGCCGACACCCGACTGGTCAACGTGCACGTCCAGCGGCTCCGGGCGAAGATCGAGAAGGACCCCGAGCACCCCGAGATCGTCGTGACGGTCCGCGGGGTCGGGTACAAGGCCGGACCGGCCTAGTACTGCAACGGCGTTTAGAGGGTGGTGTGGCCGCGTCTTCGGTAGTGGGAGCGTCGAGCTTGGGCTTGTCGTCGGCGG
>NZ_JBPJUQ010000041.1:0-92706 GCF_051192615.1 Streptosporangium sp. G11 | reverse complement strand
AACGCCGCTGAGCAGGACCGTTTATACGATCACCATCCGGCCACCCAACACAACCGAACCGTAACTTACCGGCGTTGCGGCAAACACGAGATGCACGGCATGAACATTCAGGTCCTCGCCGCCCCGGACGGCACTCCGCTCTGGAGTTCTGGTTCTCTGCCCGGCTCAGTCCATGATCTCAAGGCGGCCCGGATCTGGAGCCTCATCCGCCGGCTGCACGCCTGCGAGCTCATCGCCCTGGCCGACAAGGTCTACGTCGGTGCGGGTCCACGGGTGCCGGTGCCGTACAAGGGCCGATCGTGTCGGTCGGTGCTGCGAGCATGACGGGGTGATCGCGCCCCCCTGGTTCTCCTACGAGCGCTTCCCCCAGCTGGCCGAGGCCTACTGCTTCACCTACGTCCGCGGCCTGACACCCGAGCAACTGGTGGCCCGGCTCGGTGGCCGGCCGGAGGGTTTCACGCCCATGACGCTTGAGGAGCTGATCGAGACTCGTTACAGGCACAGCTACGACATCGCGTTCCTCGGCGCCACGACCATCGGCGACTGGGTGTTCGTCGTCGAGCCCAATGTCGGGCTCGGAGCCGATGAAGGAATCGTCACGCCGTTGTCGGCGGGAACCCGCCTCGTCTCCCACTTCCGCGACGTCGAAGGCGTCGAGTGCTTCTACTGGGTCGAAGACGGAGAGATCCGGTTCTGCTTCATCGCTGATGACGGTTATTCGGAAGAGGTGCCGGAGGAGGTCGTGGAGAGCATGCGGCGGATCGACTCCGACTACAGACACCTCTACCCCAGCGAAGGGCCGGCGTTCCTCCTGGCCGAGCGTCTCACCGGGATCACGCTGACACCGGAGCTGCTTGAGGGGTCCACCTACCTGTGCGGAGTCATCCCCGAACCGAGGTGAGCAGGATCCATTGTCTGTGACCCCGCAGGCCGGCCGCAGCCGGTGGATCACTCCGCTGCAAGCTCCTGCGAGATTCACCGTGGGCACCGTTCTGCGCGGACCTGCTGTACCAGGCCATCAGGGTGAAAAAGCTTCAATGCCGTGCTTCTGGCAGTAGGTGCGCAAAGACACGTCTGCGACCATCTAGCCAAATCGATCCTCGGTAAAGACGGCGAGCCTTGCATCGATTTGTCCGGTCAGGGCGCGGCCTGGTCCACTTCCATGCCGTGATCCGCCTCGACGGCCCGAACGGACCAGACTCGCCTCCCTTGGACTGGGGCACGGTTCCGATGCTCGACCAGGCGATCAGGCAGGTGGCCGGACAGGTCGCGGTCCCCGTCCCATCTGCCGCCCTCGTCGATGAGGACACGGCTGAACCCCGGCCGCTGGTTCCGCGCCGGGGCGCGCAGCTCGACGTGGAACCGGTCCACGTCTCCACCGAACTCGACGGCGTCTCGGACAAGCAGGTCGCGGCCTACATCGCCAAGTACGCGACCAGGGGCGCGGAGTCAGCCCGGACGGCGGACCGGCCTATCCGGCAGGTATGGGAAATCGCACACCTGGACGTGACCGAACACGCACGGCGCATGATCTACGCCTGCTTCAACCTCGGCGACCCTCCCGAGTACCGGGACGTCCTCCTGCGGAGGTGGGCTCATGCCCTGGGCTACGGCGGCCACTTCTCCGCCAAGAGCCGCCACTACTGCACCCCCCTCGAAGCACTGCGGAACGCGCGGCTCACCTACCAGGCAGAACAGGCCCGTCAGGCACTCGGCCTGCCCGATCCGGGCGAGCGCCAGGTGGTCACCATCGCCGAGTGACGGTTCGGCGGAGTCGGCCGTCGTCGCGGCGAACACACTGGGCGGAAATCGCCAGGGAACGGATCACAACCGCGTCACATCGAGCGGGAGCGTAACCGGCAGGAACCCCTCTGAGGAGCCTTGTGCGGGACTTCGTGCGCGATGAATGGGCGCGACCGTCGTGCGCGACGAGGTCCTTGACGCAGTGGCGAGCACGGTCGCGGGATGCCTGCCCACCCGCTGCGTGTATCGAGGAACCTTCGTGATGCTTTGGTGGAAATGCGCTCTCTCCTTGGGATCGGTCCGGGTAACGACATCGTGGTGCCCGAGCGGGGACGGTACGCGGGCCGGGTGGCGGGGCTTCGCCCGTTCAACGGTCTGGAGGAAGATGGTGACTTCATGAACGTTGGCCATGTTTGAACGGCCTCATGTCACGGGGGCGTTCGCTCCCGGGGGCCCGCATGCCTCGTTGTCCGGCTGGAGGCGGCGGGTCGTCCTCCTGACGTGCCTGGGGTGCGCGCTTTTTCTGGTCTTTCACTTTGTGGCGGTGTTCCTCTTCGTCGCCCCCCGGAATTCGATCTACGCGATAAGCGCTCCGATCGTCGACGGCTACATCAATCCCTATTTCCGGCAGAACTGGGAACTGTTCGCGCCCGACCCGGTCGACTACGACTCCCACGTCCTGGTCCGGGCGAAGGTCCGGGATTCCGGGGGCGGCGAGAGGCAGACCGGCTGGTTGGACATCACCGCGCCCCAACTGGACATGGTCCGTGGCGCCGCGTTCCCGCGACGGATGGCCCGTCTGGTGGGCGGCGGTCGTCAGATGATGGCGGACGCCCGCGTGCAACCGTCCGGCGTGAGCGGGGAGGCCGAAGCCGAGGCGCAGGCCGCCGCGGCGCGGGAGCTCCCCGACCCGACCCTCCAAGCCCAGGCGGTGCGCCAGATGGCGGCGATCGCGACGCTGGCGGCGCGGGCGCGGTGGGGCGCCGGGGTGACGGCGGTCCAGGTGCGGATCACCACTGACTTCCATCCGCGCTTCGCGGACCGGAACAGCGCCGGCGACGCACCGAGCCACAGCGAATTCGAGTGGTGGAAAGCGACGCCCGTGACGGCGGAGGCGGTCGAACTCTGGAGAAAGGCGCACGAGTGAAGACCGAGCACGAGCCGCTCCCCGCCTTCCAGCGGATACTCGGCCGCGTACGCGAGCGTGTCCTGGACGTGGTGGAGCGGGTCAGCACCACTCGCTATGGGGTGTACGGCCTGGCCCTGCTGCGTATCGGCTATGGACTCATCCTGCTGGGCCTTCTCCTGCTCAACTACGGGGACCGCCGCCTGCTGTGGGGCCCGGAGTCGCCCCTGTCCAGCGGCCCGCTCAGAGAGAGCCTGGCGAAGGACGGGACGTTCTCGCTGTTCGCCCTCTCGGACTCCGGGATCCAGTTCGAGATTCTCTATCACGCGTTCATCGTCCTGACCGTGCTCTTCCTGGTGGGCTGGCGGACACGCTGGGTGACCCCGCTACTGGCGATCATGGTGTGGTCCTGGCGTCACCGCCAGCCATGGGTGCTCGACGGCGGCGACGACGTCATGCAGCTGGCGCTGATCTACCTGTCGTTCGCCGATCTCTCGGCCCGCTGGTCGCTCGACGCGAAGCGGGCGGCAAGGTTGTCCGCGGAGCGGGGGCCGGCGTTCCCCGATCCCACGACGGGCTGCCTGCGCTGGCGGGTGGCCACCGTCCTGCACAACACCGCGCTTCTCGCGACACTGATCCAGGTCTGCCTCCTGTACATGAACACCGGCCTGCTCAAGGTGCAGGGAGGCGCCTGGCAGGAGGGGTCGGCGCTGTACTACGCGCTCCGCATCGAGGAGGCGCAGCCGTTTCCGGGACTGAGCCGGCTGATCTACGACAATGCCCTCCTGGTCACGCTGGGTTCCTACGCCGCGGTCTTCGTCCAGTTGACGTTCCCGTTGCTGATGTTGAACAGCATCGCGAGGCGGGTGGGACTCGTCGCGGTGATGGGCATGCATGTCGGGATCGGCCTGCTGATGGGGTTGCTCTCCTTTTCGCTGATCATGATCTCGACCGATCTACTTTTCATCCGGGGCTCCTCCATCGAGCGGGCCGCACAACTCGTGCGAACCGTGCTGGCACAACGCGTACGAACCGTGTTAGCTCCAGTTCTCCGCATGTCGAGGTAATGGCGGACGGCTCGGGTCGCCGTGCCGATCCCAGCCTGGTCAACACCGCGTGGTGGTTACGCCGCCGAGACCGCCTGGTTGCGCAAACACCCGGCTCAGCAAACTGCCGCACTGAAGGTGAGGCGAATAGCTGGGCGATATGTCGGGAATATGTCCGTCTCACCGGTTTCGGACTCTGGGTCCTCGTTCGAGGGCTTCGAGTCCTCATCGGGAGGAGACAGCATGCAGAGCAAGCGACTCCAGGTGCTCGGGGCGGTGTCCCTCAGCACGCTCGTGCTGTGGCCGGCCGGCACTTCCATGGCCACGTCGGCTCACAGCTCCGCGAAGGCGGCCGCGACCGCCGGCAACCAGGAGGGCACATCCGCGACCAGGACCTGGGCAGACCCCCGCACGTGCTGCGGGACCGGGTACAGCATGCAAAACACCGGGGACCCCGAGCGCCGGGGCCGGCGGGACGGCGACCGCTGGAGAGGCGGCCACAGGGACGGCGACCGCTGGAGGGGCGACCGCTGGAGGGGCGACCGCTGGAAGGGCGGCCGCTGGAAGGGCGACCGCTGGGACGGCGGCCGCTGGGACGGCGGCCGCTGGAAGGGCGACCGCTGGAAGGGCGGCCGCTGGAAGGGCGACCGCTGGGACGGCGGCCGCTGGAAGGGCGACCGCTGGGACGGCGGCCGCTGGAAGGGCGACCGCTGGGACGGCGGCCGCTGGCACGGCGGTCAGTACCGGGGCAACGGCGTCGGCCGGCACTGACGGCGTGCTGACGGCCTGTCGCCGAACCTCGGCGAGCTGACCGAACTCGGGCGGCGATAGCGTCGGCCCGCCTCCCCGGCAAGGAGGTCGGGCGGCTCGCCACCCGAGAAGGCAGGGCCACCCACTCCAGCGGATCAAGCATTACGGGACGTTGGACGTGGCCCGGACAGGCCGGGCAGTCAAAGAGGGGGCCGCTTCCCTCGACGCGGGAAGCGGCCCCCCACCTGGCCGGTGCGGCGCCTGGAGGCGGTGCCGGCCGCTCACGGCGACCCTAGGCGCAGAGCGCGGATCTCAGCAGGGTCCTCACCGCGGAGTCCGAATCACCGGAGAACGGTGTGGTCGACAGGGTGACCTGCCGGGTGCCGTCCGCCGAGATGTACGACGCGGTGACGTAACCGGGGGTCTCGCCGGTGTGCCCGTACGCGACGCCGCCGCAGGGCAGGTGAGTCACCTCCAGGCCCAGCCCGTAGTTGCCCGAAGGGCCGGGGACCTTCATCTCCTCCAACTGGGCGGGACGAAGCACCTTGCCGCCGAGCAGGGCGCGGTAGAACCGGTTGAGGTCGCCGGCAGTGGAGATGATCTCACCGGCGGCGCCGGCGATCGTCGGGTTGAACCTGGTGACGTCGACGTGGGTGAGTCCGCCGCTCTTCCTGACGGCCGCGTAACCGTGGGCGTACGCGCCTGTCACGTCGGACGAGGCTCCCGGGAGCCAGGTGTGGACCAGGCCCAGCGGCCGCACGATCCGCTCCTCGACCTCCGTCGCGTACGACCTGCCGGTCACCTTCTCGATGAGCATGCCGAGGACGATGTAGTTGGTATTGGAGTACTTGTACCTGCTGCCCGGCCGAAACTCCAGAGGAAGCCGCGCGACCTTCTCCACCAGTTCCCTGGGGGACCAGGTGCGATAGCGCTCGAGAGGTATACCGGCGTCGTCGACCATGTCCGTGGTGTACTCGGGCAGGCCGCTGGTGTGCTGGAGCAACTGTCTGATGGTGATCGTGTCGCCGTCGCCGAGGAGCCCTGGCAGCCGGTGTCCGATGCTGTCGGACAGGTCCAGCTTCCCCTCTCCCACGAGTTGGAGCACGACGGACGCGGTGAAGGACTTGGTGATGCTCCCGGCGCGGAAGCTCCCGTCGACCGGCGGACGCGGGCCGCCGCCCACCGTCGCCGTGCCGCTGCTGCCTTGCCACACCTTGTCACCGTTGCGGACCTCGGCGACCGCGGCGGTCGAACTCTCGGCGACGACGGCGTCCAGTGTCACGGCGTAGTGCGTCCGGGGATTGGCAGGCGGGTCGGCCGCGGCGGCACTCGCCCAGATGGCCAGCATGGACAAGGTCACACAGACCACAATGCCGATTCGTTTGTACACCTGTTCCTACAGTCTTGGAAGATTTTTCGTCTCGTTCGAAACAAGATCGGCTCCAGATCAGAGGGATGGACCTGACGACCGCCCTCGCGAGCCGCCACCGGCCGCCCTGCGCCCACGGCCCCGCGACGCGGTCTGAGGACCGAGAGCGGAACAAAGGGGGTGGAGGACCTGGCCGAAACCGATCGACAAACAGTACCCGCCGATTTGACCGATTCCAAACCCTGGTTTGGGGCATTGTCCCAGGTCACCATACCTGGACCGAGCTGAGCGGCAGTCCTTTGAACTGTGCGGTCCGTTGCCGGGCTCAGCGAGAGGCCGGGCTCGGCGGCGTGCTCCGGCGACGCGCCGGCGAGGACGCACCGCATCCGGATACCCGAAGCGGGCGAGAGCGTGACCGCGCACCGGCTTGCGGCCTTCTGACCGGTTGGATTATATTTTGTCCATGCGGCCAGAAAACAAGCCGGTCGGCCAGAAGCAGCCCTCGTTCATCGAGAGGGCCCGCCGCACGCAGATCATCGAAAGCGCCATCGAGACCTTCACGGAGCTGGGCTACGCCAACACCTCGCTGGCGCGCATCGCCGAGCGCGCCGGCATCAGCAAGGGCGTGATCTCGTACCACTTCGCCGGCAAGGCCGAGCTGATGGAGCAGATCGTCGAGCAGGTCTACCTCGAGATCACCGAGTTCGTCGTACCGCGGACGGAGAAGGAGACCACGGCGGCCGGCGCGCTGCGGACGAACATCCGCGCGGTCGCCGAGTACATGCGGGGCCACCGCGCCCAGTTGCTCGCTCTCGGAGAGATCTTCAACAATCTCCGCGCCCCCGACGGCAGGCCGCGCTACGGCGTCGCCTTCAACGAGCCGATCTACGAAGGGCGGGAGGCGCTGTTCCGCCGCGGCCAGCAGAACGGCGAGTTCCGCTCCTTCGACCCCCGCGTGATGTCCATCACCGTGCAGGCGGCGATCGACGACATGTTCGCCTACTGGGTGACCTACCCCGACCACGACCTGGAAGCGCACGCGGACGAACTGGCGGACCTGTTCGAGCACGCCGCTCGGGCCGAACCCCCTGGAGAAACGGCGAACTCATGACCCAGCCCGTCAACCAGCCGACCGCGCCGCCCATCACCTCTTCGCGGCTCCTCCATGTCGACAACCTGCGCACCGCCCTGATGGCACTCGTGGTGATCCACCACTCCGCGATCGCCTACAGCAACATCCCGCGCTGGTACTACACGGAACCGCCGACCGACCCCTCGGGAACGCTCCTGGACATCATGCTCGTGCTCAACCAGGCGTTCTTCATGGGCGCCTTCTTCCTCATCTCAGGACTCTTCGTGCCGGGCTCCTACGACCGCAAGGGAACCGGGCAATTCCTGAGAGAGCGGCTGCTGCGCCTGGGAGTCCCGCTGCTGCTGTGGCTGCTGGTACTCCGTCCCCTGGCGACCGCCGGCAGATACACCGCCGCGAGAGACGCCGCCGCCCAGCAGGGGGCCGAGCTGCCCTACTGGCAGTTCTATCTGCGCTCGTTCACACCCGGGCCGATGTGGTTCGTCGAGGTGCTGCTGGTGTTCAGCGCGCTCTACGTCCTCTGGCGGCACCTGGCCGTCAAGGACCGGCGCGCGTCTGAATCGACTCAGGCCACGGGCCGGGCGCCCGGCGCCGTCGCGATCGCCGGGTTCACCATCGGGCTGGCCCTGGTGACCTACCTGTGGCGCATCGTGGTGCCGATGGGGGTTTCGGTCCTGGGGTTGCCCACACCCGCCTACCTGCCGCAGTACGCGGCGCTGTTCACCGTCGGGCTGATCGCGGCCCGGCGCGGCTGGCTGGAGGGCCTCTCCAAAACGGCCGGCCGGGTCGGGTTCGCCACCGCGGCCGTCGCCGCGGTCGCGCTTCTCCTCGTCCTGGTCTCCACCGGAGAGGCGATGCTGGGCCACGGAACCCTGCCGTCCCTGATGGCGGCGACCTGCGAGTCGGCGCTCGCCGTCGGCATCATCCTCGGCCTCCTGGTGCTGTTCCGGGAGCGCCTCGGCCACCAGGGACGCCGCCGCCGGTTCCTGTCGGCGCACGCCTACACCGTCTACGTCATCCACCCGGTCGTGCTGGTCGCCCTGGGCTATGCCCTCCGCGACGTGCAGGCACCCGCGGTCGCGAAGTTCGCACTGCTGGCCGTCCTCGCGCTACCGCTGTGCTGGGCGACGGCGTACCTGGTACGCGCCCTGCCGGGCGCCCGGAAGGTGCTCTAGACCGTCCGGTGCCCGGCGGCCACAGGCCGCCTCCATTGCGGTCGCGGCGGACGCTGTGGAAGGCGCTGATCGTCCTGACCGGGGAGATCGACACGGCCGAGAAGCGGGCCGCCGTCACCCGCCGCGTGATCGACGAGCTCCTGGCCGACCATGAGAGCCGGCCAGGACCGCCTTCCGCCACGGCCTGATCTTCGTCGTCCGGCTCGACGCCGTCCGGCACGGCGGTCGCGGGGCGCCGCCCAGGGCATCGGTTGCGGTCAGCGCGCGCCGGCCGTCTGCGCCTCCTTCTTGCGCGCCCGGTAAGCCGCCGCCTTGATCTTGTTGCCGCAGGACTCCATGCCGCACCACTCCCGGCGCCCGCCGCGCGACCGATCGATGAAGAGCTTGGTGCACTCGGGGTTGGCGCACTCCTTCATCAGCGGCATCTCCGGCCCGCTGAGCAGCTCGATGGCATGCCGGGCCAGGGTGGACAGCACCTGCGCCGGGGTCGCCTCGACCCACCGCCCCGTGGCCGTGAGCTGGGGCGTCGCCGGGGGTTCGCACGCCGTCTCGTTCACCAGGGCGAGCGCCTGGTCGTCGTATCCGTCACCGGCCAGCCGGGAGGTGACCAGCCCGTAGATGGCCTCCCGTAGCGCCACCGCCTGGACCAGATCCGCTTCCCCGCAGGAGGAGACGACGTCGACGACGCCGGACTCCACGAACCAGGCGTCGAGCCGGTCCGGAGCGTTGAGCATCTCCACGTACGCCGTGCGGCGCGCGCGGACCGTGCAGGCGAAGTCGAGCGCGGGATTGCCGCACAGGAACACATGATTCACATCACCAGTTTGACAGGTGACTTTCGGTCATGCAATGTTCGTCACCATTCAAACCGGTGACGAATCAGGGGGAGACCCGGTGGAGTGCGACTACGTGGTGGTGGGGGCGGGCACCGCGGGCAGCGTGCTGGCGGCCCGGCTGTCCGAGGACGCCGACGCGCGCGTGGTGCTGCTGGAGGCAGGCGGCACCGGCCCGTCCGAGTTCGTCTCCGACCCGCCCGCGTGGCCGCGCCTGCTCGGGACGTCGCGCGACTGGGGGGAGCGCACCACCGGCCAGGCGTCGACCGGGACGTCGATCCCGCTGGCCAGGGGCCGCGGGCTCGGGGGCTCGTCGGCCATCAACGCCATGGTGTTCACCCGAGGGCACCGCTCCAGCTATGACGCCTGGGCTGCGAAGGGGTGGAGCTTCGACGACCTCCTCCCCTACCTCAAGCGGAGCGAACGGGCGCCGGGACGCGACGCCAGGTGGCGAGGCCGGCGCGGCCCGCTGAGGGTCGCCCCCGCCGCAGAGCCGAACCCCGTGCTCGAAGCCTGCGTGGAGGCGGCCGTGGAGGCCGGGCACCGCAGGGCCGCCGACATCTCCTCGGGCGTGGAGGAGGGCTTCGGATGGCCGGACCTGAACATCGTCGACGGCAGGCGGCAGAGCGCCGCCGACGCGTACCTGGCTCCGGCCTCCGGACGCGGCAACCTGCGCGTCATGACGGACACCCCGGTCCGCCGCGTCCTGATCGAACGCGGCCGGTGCGTGGGCGTGGTCTGCACCGTCGGCGGCGAGCAGGTCACCGTACGGGCCACCAGGGAGGTGGTGCTCGCGGCCGGCGCCATCGGGACACCGCACCTGCTGATGCTGTCCGGCGTCGGGCCGCACCGGCACCTTCGGGAGGCGGGCGTCGAGGTCGCGCACGACCTGCCGGGGGTCGGGTCGAACCTGCAGGACCACGTCATGGCGGGTCTGGTGTACGCGCCCGCCCGCCCCATCCCCACGTCCAGGAACAACCACGGGGAGGCGCTCGGCCTGTTGCGCGGCCCGGACGCGCGGACCGGCCCCGACCTGCAGATCATCTTCGTGGACGTCCCGAGCCACTCCCCCGCGCTCGGCGGCCCGCCGCGGGGCTACACCATCCGCGTGTCCCTGATGCGCCCGCGCAGCCGCGGCACCGTACGCCTGGCGTCCGCCTCCCCGGCGTCCCCGCCCGTCATCGACCCCGGCTACTACTCCGACGCGCGCGACCTGACCACAATGGTCGCGGGCCTGGAGGCCGCCAGGGAGATCGGCCGGGCGCGGGCTCTGGACGGCTGGCGCGGCGGTGAGGTGCTGCCCGGCGTGGACGTGCGGGACACCAGGGCCCTGCGGGCGTACCTGCGTGCGGGCCTGGCCTCGTACCTCCATCCGGCCGGCACCTGTGCGATCGGCCGGGACGAGGGCGCGGTGGTGGACGAGGAACTGCGGGTGCACGGCATCGAGGGCCTGCGCGTGGCCGACGCGTCGGTGATGCCGTCGATCGTGTCGGGGAACATCAACGCGACCGTGTACGGCATCGCGGAGCGGGCCGCGGAACTCATCGCGCCGGCCTGACGCGGCGGGCGGCCTCCGACGATCCTCGCGGGACGCCCGGCCTGACGCGGCGGGCGTCGTGCCCGCGTTCGGCGGCCTGCGCCCTTCCCCGGGGCGCGGTCTTCTTCCGACGTGGTCGCCCGCCGGATCGGGCAGGTCGCCGGGCGGCGCGCGAAAGCCGCCTCCCCCGCTGCCGGGGGAGGCGGCTTTCGGCTCAGAAGCCGTCCACGTCGACGACGGCCTTGGCGAACGCCTCCGGGGCCTCCTGCGGGACGTTGTGGCCGACCCCCCGCAGGGTCCTGTGCTCGTACGCACCGGTGAAGCGCTCGCGGTAGGACGAACCGTTCCCGGGGGGAGTGAACGGGTCGAGCTCGGCGTCGAGGGTGATCGTGGGCACGGAGATCTTCGGAACCGCGGCGAGCCGCTTCTCGACGGAGTCGTAGCGGGGCTCGCCCTTGGCCAGGCTCAGTCGCCAGCGGTAGTTGTGGATCACGATGGGCACCCAGTCGGGATTGGCGAACGACGCCGTGGTGCGCTCGAGTGTGGCCTCATCGAACTTCCACGTCGGCGAGACGCTCTTCCAGAGGAGCCTGACGAACTCCTCTCGGTACTTCTCGAGCCCGAGCCGCCCTCTTTCCGTGGCGAAATAGTACTGATACCACCAGGCGTACTCGGCCTGCGGCGGCAGCGGATTCCGGTTCGCCTCGCGGTTGGTGATCAGGTAGCCGGACACCGAGACGAGGGCCTTGCAGCGCTCGGGCCAGAGCGCGGCGATGATGTCGGCCGTCCGCGACCCCCAGTCGAAGCCCCCGAGGACCGCCTTCTGGATCTTGAGCGCGTCCATCAGCGCGACGATGTCGAGGGCGATCGCCGCCTGCTGGGCGTTGCGGAACGTCTTGCTCGACAGGAAACGCGTCGTTCCGTGTCCGCGCAGGTAGGGGACGATCACCCGGTATCCCTGCGCCGCCAGCCGGGGCGCCACGTCGGTATAGCTGTGGATGTCGTACGGGAAACCGTGGAGCAGGATGACCACGGGACCACCGGGCGGGCCCGACTCGGCGTACCCGACGTCCAGCACGCCCGCCTTGACGTGCTTCAGCGCGTCCGTCCCGACGTGCTCCAGCGCGCCCGCCGAGGCGGATGCCGCGGGCAGGCCGGGCAGCGCCGCCGCGGCCGTCCCCGCGACCAGCAATTTGGAAAAGGTACGCCTGTCCATGACATTCACCTTCGATATCGAAAAAAGAAACCGCTCTTCGAGCACGGGAAGCGGGGGGCGCGTTTCCGCGCGGCGGAACCCACGGACTCGTGACGGCGCCGGGCACGCCTTCCGGCGCGGCGGAACCCACGGACTCGTGACGGCGCCGGGCACGCCTTCCGGCGCGGCAGGACGCCGCACGCCATGAGGCGGAACGCGAAGGCCGCGGCCGATCCGGCTCGGCGGCCCTCGCGCCCCCCGTTCGCGCTGCCGGGCTCAGAACACCTGGGCGAAGCAGGCGATGGCGACGGCCAGCGCGAGCAGGACCACCGACAGGGCCCTCGCAAGATTCAGGATGTGCGACACGATACTCCTTCGCTGCCGAGCGCCCGGCGCCCGACGCCGCCGACGCGGCGGGACGTCAGGCGACGGCGGTCACCCGGATGGTGACCGGGACGTTGCCCTGGATGGCCTTGGAGTAGGGGCAGATCTGGTGGGCGGCCGCGCCGAGCTCGTCGGCGGTCCGCCCGTCCACGCCGCCCACTTCGAGGTTGAGGACGGCACCGAGGCCGAACTCGCCGTCCTCGCCGCGGTTCAGGGTCACCTCGGCCGTGATGCTCGTGCTCGTCAACGTCACCTTGCGCTGTGCCGCCGCCCTCCTGACCGCGCCGAGGAAACAGGCGGCCCAACCGGCGGCGAACAGCTGCTCGGGGTTGGTGGCTCCCCCGGCCCCGCCCATCTCCTTGGGAATGGCGAGGCTGATGTCGAGGAGCCCGTCATCGGCCGCGACATGACCTCCGTTGCGGCCCTCCCCCGTCACGGTGACGACCCCGGTGTAGATGGCAGCCATGGCGTTTCCCCTTCCTGCGTCGATCTCTTCTGTCCGAACGGGCAGGCTCACGAACGTCACCCGTCTGGCTGGTGACGATGCTGGCAGCATCAATCGTCACCTGTCAAACCGGTAACGCAGGGGAAGGCCGGCGTGCCGCGGCGGTGCTCCGCCACGGGGGCGATCGGGCCGCCGGCACCGCCCCGCCCACGAGGGCGCCGGCACCCGAGCAAGCCTGACGGAAGTCTTACGGCTCCCCGTCGCCGTTGGCTCATCACCGTCACGGCTGCTCGAATGGCGAGGTGACCGATTCACGAGATGAAGCAGAGAGCGGCCCTCCCATCGCACGGCGGGTGATGTTCTCGATGCTCGCCGCCGGCGCCGCCGGCCTTGCGGCCGCGCCCTACCTGCAGGGCGGCTGGGAGAAGGCCCTCGGGGCCGTCTCGCAGAACGACCCCAGCGGGCTGACCGGGCTCCTGCCCGACCCGAGTGGCTTCCGCTATTTCAGCGTCGCGGGCTCGGTACCGCGAAAGGACCGGACGAACTACCGGCTGACGATCGACGGCCTCGTCGACCGCCCCGCGACGTACACGCTGGACGCCCTGCGCGCGTTGCCGCAGAGCCGGGTCGTCGGTGACGTGGAGTGCACCGACGGCTGGCGGGTCCCGGACACGCCCTTCGAAGGGGTGCGGCTCTCGCATCTCCTCGACGCGGTCGGCGTGCGGCCGGAGGCCAAAGCCGTCCGCTTCACCTGCTTCGACGGCGTGTACAGCGAAAGCCTCACGCTCGCGCAGGCACGCCGTTCCGACATGCTGGTGGCCCTGAAGATGCAGGACAAGCCGCTCTCGCACCCTCAAGGCGGGCCTGTCCGGCTGTATGTGGCGCCGATGTACTTCTACAAATCAGCCAAATGGCTCTCCGGCATCTCCGTGACCGACAAGGTCGTTCCTGGCTATTGGGAGGAGTACGGCTATGACGTCGACGGCTGGCTCGACGGAGCCGACCGCTCCGTCTGAACGCTCCGGGCGCATACCGCGCTTCACCCTCGCCGAGCGGCTGGTCCACCGTGCCACGGCCGGGCTCATGCTGCTGTGCGTGGGGGCGGCGGCCTGCCTGTATTTCTCGCCGCTGGCCCAGCTGGTCGGCCGCCGCCACCTGGTGGCCGTCATCCACGAGTGGTCGGGGATCCTGCTGCCGGTGCCGTTCCTGCTCGGCCTCGCCTCGTCCGCGTTCCGCGCCGACCTCCGCAGGCTGAACCGGCTGGCACGGTACGACAAGGAGTGGCTGCGCGCGGTCCGCAAGGGCTGGACCTCGCCTGATCGGCGGCCCGCCGGCAAGTTCAACGCCGGGCAGAAGATCTACGCGGGGTGGGTGGCCGGAAGCGTGCCGATCATGATGTTCACCGGTCTGCTGATGTGGTTCACCGGGCTCCTGCCGATGATCTCCCGGACGAGTGCCATCTTCGTGCACGACGTGACGGCCCTGGCCATCGCCCTCGTGGTGCTCGGGCACATCCGGATGGCGTACCGGGATCCGCAGGCACGACGGGGGATGCGTACCGGGTACGTGGACCCGGCCTGGGCGAGGAGGCAGCACTCCAGGTGGGTGGAGAGGGACCGGTGACCTCGGCATCTGATCTTGCCGACGAGGATCGCGATCAAGTAGACGACTCCCAGGAGCCCGCCGCTGTCGACGCGGTCGGTCGTGACCGTCGCCGGCCAGGGTGGCCCGGTCGTAGGTCAAGCCGTGCGGGTCGATGGCCGTACACGATCGTGCCACCGGCGCGGTCCACAGCGCCCGGCCAGGCGAGGCGAGGCGACGTGAAAGTTTCATCGCCGGTTGACGGATGTGGGGCGACCGCTGACGATCATGTTGCCTCCGGGTCAGGGAGGGGGTGTCGAGTGAACACCACTATCCGTTGCGAGGTACACCGATGCCAGGAACTCTGTTACGGGCCGCGTCCGCCGTCCTGCTGACGCTGGCCGTCCTGAACGTCCCCACAGTGCACGCCGACGAGGTCGCCCCGGTCGCGGTGACCGTCAACGCCCGCGCCGCGCTCGCCTCCGTCCCCGAAACCGGTATCGGCACCAACCATGCGATCTGGGACAGCAATCTGGGCACCGACGAGACCGCCGACCTGCTCAAGGACGCGGGCATGAAGCTGCTGCGCTATCCCGGCGGCTCGTACTCCGACATCTACCACTGGGCCGACCACACCGCTCCCGGCGGCTACGTGGCTCCCGACACCGACTTCGACACCTTCATGCGCGGCGTGCGGCGCACCGGGGCGCAGCCGATGGTGACCGCCAACTACGGCACCGGCACGGCGGCGGAGGCCGCGGCCTGGGTGCGGCACGCCAACGTCACGAAGGGCTACGGCGTCAAGTACTGGGAGATCGGCAACGAGAATTACGGCAACGGCCACTACGGTGCCGTCTGGGAGGCGGACGACCACGCCGACAAGAGCCCGGCCGAGTACGCGCGCCATGTCGTGGCCTACTCCGACGCGATGAAGGCCGTCGACCCGACCATCAAGATCGGCGCGGTGCTGACCACTCCGGCCAACTGGCCCGACGGGATAGTCGCCGACGGCGACGACGGGACCTGGAACGAGGTCGTCCTGTCGGCCGCCGGGCCGAAGATCGACTTCGTGATCCTGCACTGGTACCCCGGCGCCTTCGACAAGACCGCGCACGTTCCCGACATGATCCACCTCGCCCGGCGGCAGATCGCGGAGCACGCGGGGCCCGGCTCCGAGCGGATCGGCATCGCGATGACCGAGTTCAACACCGGGTCGAGCAACGGCGGCACGACGACCCAGCCCGGCGCGCTGGCCGCCGCCGACGCCTACGCGACGCTGCTGGCCAACGGGGTGTTCACGGTCGACTGGTGGAACGTCCACAACGGCATCGGCAGCGTCACGCAGGTCGAGGGGCACACCGACTACGGCGACTTCGGCCTGCTGTCGAGCGGGACGTGCACCTCCGGCGGCGGCGTCTGCGAACCGCCGGTGAACACGCCCTTCGCGCCGTACTACGCGCTCCAGATGGTGAGCAAATTCGCCCACCCCGGCGACCGGTTCATCCGGGCCGCGACCGACCAGGAGAAGGTCGGCGCGCACGCCGTGCGCCGCCCCAACGGCGACCTGGCCGTCCTGCTGATCAACACCTCGTCCGACACGTCCTACCCCGTCACGATCGGCTACTCCGGCTTCAGCCCGGCGCCCGGGGCTCCCACCGTACTGACGCACACCAACGGAGCCACGAGCATCACCACCTCGGCCACGGGCACCGCGACCGGCCGGACGCTGCCACCCCTCTCGCTGACCACGATCGTCCTGCGTCCCGCCTCCGCCCAGGCCGGCCTGCCCGGCGCGCCTGGACAGCCGGCGGCCTCGCAGGTGACGGACAGGACCGCCACGATCTCCTGGCCCGCCGCCACCGCCGGCGCGCGTCCGATCGTGAAGTACGAGGTCCACCGTCAGAACGGAGCCGTCAGCGAGCAGCTCGGCGAGACCACCGGCACCTCTCTCGCCGTGGGCAACCTGAAGCCGGGCACGCGCCACACGGTCAACGTGATCGCGCGGGACAGCGGCGGTGGCGTCTCGTCGCCCTCCGCGCCGCTGACGTTCACGACCGGCACGCCCGCTTCCAGCTCGTGCTCGGTACGCCTGACCAAACAGTCCGACTGGGCCAGCGGCTACGTCGGCGCCATCGACATCACCAACCACGGCGCGCCGATCAACGGCTGGACCCTGAACTTCAGCTGGCCCAGGACATGGCAGAGCCTGGGCAGCGGCTGGAGCGCCGTCTGGACGCAGAACGGGCCGGACGTCAAGGTCGTCAACGACCCCGGCAACGGCTCGCTGCCCACCGGCGCGTCGGCCACGATCGGCTTCGTCGGCAACTACAGCGGCCCGAACGAGCTGCCTGCCGTCTTCACCCTCAACGGAACCGTCTGCACGACCCGGTAGCGGCGGCGGGGGCCGTCTCCCGCGTGCGGGCGGCCCCTGTCACGCTCGTGGACGACCCCGTACCGTCCTTTCGACCAGGCCTGGGCCGGCGACGCCTGCTCCGGGCGTCCCGTCCCGTCCTGGACGCGGGCCCCGTCGTCGACGGGTTTCCTCACGAGGCCGAAAGAGCGTTCGCTCGGCTTTCGATCTTCCGGCAGGCCCCGTTCTCTTGGTTCACAGTTTGTACGCCCTTGCCCGGCAGCCGCCGCTACCTCGCACGACGCGCGTTTAGCGTGATCGTCAGGTGATGGGGAGGCGAGGTGGGCGTGCGGCACAACTGGTCTGTGCGGACCCGGATGACGGTGCTGGCCAGTATCGTGATGGCGCTGCTGTGCGCTGTCTTCTGCGCGTTGATCCTGGTGAGCGCCCGCGAGGATGCCATGGGCGACCAGGCCGGTTCACTGCCGGCCATGCTCCTGATCGGATCCGTGCTGCTGGTCGGGATCACCGCGATCGGCGCCTACCGTACGGTCAGCAGGACCCTCGTTCCCATCGAGGCCATCCGCACCGAGCTGACCGAGATCACCTCGACCGACCTGGGCCGCCGGGTGCCGGTGCCCGTCCACCACGACGAGATCCGGGAACTGGCCGAGGCCGTGAACCAGACCCTGGACCGGCTGGAGACCGCGGTCTATCGGGAACGGCGTTTCGCCTCCGACGCCTCCCACGATCTCCGCACGCCCATCACCGCCATGCGCACCCAGGTGGAGGAGGCGCTGCTGCACCCGCAGGAGGCCGACTGGCCCGCCACGGCGGACGCCCTGATGGGCAGCCTCGCCCGGCTGCAGGCGATCGTCACCGACCTGCTCGCGCTCAGCCGCATCGACTCCGGCGTCCACGGCCCACGCGACCGCGTGGACCTGGGCGAGCTGATCACGTCCGAACTCGCGCACCCCGCCCGCCGGGTACGCGTCGTACCGAGGATCGAGCCCGGTGTGATGATCATCGCGGACCGGCTCCAGCTCGCCCGGCTGTTCACCAACCTCATGGACAACGCCGAGCGGTACGCCGCCTCCACGGTCACGGTCTCGGTCCGTCGTGAGGACGGCGAGGCCGTGCTCGAGGTGAGCGACGACGGCCCCGGCGTCCCTCCTGACCAGCGAGAACACGTGTTCCAACGCTTCACCCGGCTGGCCGGCGCCTACGGCGAGGACAAGTCGGGCACCGGGCTCGGCCTGGCGATCGCCAGAGAGGTCGCCGAGCGCCACGGCGGGACGTTGGCCATCGAGGACTCGGAGCGGGGCGCACGCTTCGTGGCGAGATTTCCTCACAGTCCCCCTGAGCAGGCACGCTAGTCGGACGCCGCTCGCGTGCCGGTGAAGTCGATCGTCATCAGAGCCGACCTCGCCCTGCCGGTCATCGTGTCCCCGGCGATCGAGGCGGCGCACTTGACTTTCATCTTGAACGGTGTGGTGAGCCGGGCGCTGAAGCTGATCTCGTCGCCGTCGATCCGGCCACCCTCGATCGGGGCGTCGTTGAGGCTTCCGGTCAGAGTGCTCGCGGTCATGTCGAGGAGCAGTTCCGCCAGTTGCTCGCCGCGGGGTGTCCTGAACCTCAGCGTCCAGGTGCTGCCCGGTGTCCCCGCCGGTGCGGCCGCGGGGTTGCGACGACGGTACTCGGCTGCGGCGGCGACGGACTCCCGGTGTTCCACCGCGTGGTCCCGGATCTGCGAGGGATCGAAGTCCCTGGTGGCGAAGAAGCGCTCGAGGGCGTCGTTGGCGCCGACGGCGTGCTCCCCTGAACGGGGCAGCATGCCCGCCTCGTATCGGGCGACGGCCGAGTCGACGGTGGGCTCCTCGACGAGCGCGCGGGCGAGTTCCGCGCCGTCGAGCATGGCGAAGTTCACCCCGAATCCGCCCCAGGGGGCCATGAGGTGGGCCGCGTCGCCGAGCAGCGTCGCGCCCGCGGTGTGCTCCCAGGTGAGCGGGGCCGGCAGGACCCACAGCGGCCGGTTGACGAAGGCGCCGTCGTTGTCGTTGATGAAGTGCAGCATCGCGCCGGCCCAGCCCTCGAACTCCTTGAGCAGGAACCGCCGCACACCGGCCTCGTCGCCGAGATCGACGCCGGCCTTGTCGTACCAGTCGAGCTCGGTGCGCATGGCCACGTAGCCGCGCACGTGACCGTGGCTGTTGCGCTGCAGGATGATGCCCCGCCCGTCGTTGTCACCGGCGAACATGTGGCCGTCACCCACGAGCTCCGCCACCCGGGGGTGGCGCTCGTCGACGTCGTCGAAGCGGACCTCGACGAACGAGACGCCGCTGTATCGCGGCACGGCCCGGCTCACGAGGGGGCGCACCCGGGACCAGGCGCCGTCGGCACCGATGACCAGGTCCGCCTCGGCGACCGTGCCGTGGCCGAATTCGAGGCGGTGGACGCCGTTCCCGAGCGGCGTCACGGCCTGGAGCCTGTGCCCCCATCTCACGCCGCCGGGCCGCACATGCTCGGCGAGCAGCGCGCGGAGCCGGCCACGGTCGATCTCCGACGCGGCGGTGCCGCCCTTTTCGGGGACGAACGCGGCGAGCACGGTGCCGTGCTGGTCGAGCCTGCTCTTGGCCTGGCCTTCGGGTCTGGCCAGCGCCGCGAACTCTTCGAGCAGGCCGGCGTCCTCCAGGGCGATCTGCCCGGAGTCGGCCTTCAGGTCGAGGGTGCCGCCCGCGTCACGGGCGTCCAACGAGGCGTCGGCCTCGTAAACGGTGACCTCGATGCCGTGTTCCTGCAGGACACGAGCGCACAGCAGGCCGCCGGGGCCGGCACCGACGATGGCGATCCGCGCGGTGGTGCTCATGGGGTGAAGTCCTCTCGGGGGCTGTTTTCGTCGCGACGACCGCTTCAGCGGGCGCTCTACTGAACGGTCGTTCGTTCAATGGCTTCACGGTAACTTAACGAACGTTCGGTAGGCAAGGTGTCGATCGACCCGACGGGCGCGTCGCGAGCGGCACGCCGTACGGGATCCGGCCTCTTGGGCCGAGGGCCGGCCCAGACGCCCTCACCCCCGGTCAAGCCGTGGAATCATCGGGCGCCGGGTAGGCACGGATCGCGTGAGGGGTGGAGGGTGGACGTGACCGCCGACTGGGAGTGGGACGACACGTTGTTCTCGGGCACGGCCGCCCACTACCGGCGCGGGAGGCTCCCCTACGCCCCCGGGCTGGCGGACGTGCTCGCCGAGGTTCTGAGGCTTGACGGGCGAGGGCGCCTCATCGACGTGGGATGCGGACCGGGCACCCTCGCCCTCGGCCTGGCGCACCTGTTCGGTGAGGTCGTCGGCGTGGACCCGGACAGCGGGATGATCTCCGAAGCCGGGCGCGGGGCCGCCGAGGCCGGAGTGGCCGGGAAGACGCGGTGGGTGCGGGCGCGGGCCGAGGACCTGCCCGCCGGGCTCGGAACGTTCACCGTCGCGACCTTCGGCCAGTCCTTCCACTGGATGGATCGCGACCTGGTGGCGGCGACCACGAGGGACATGCTCCGGCCCGGCGGCGCGCTGGCGCACATCTCGGACGTGAAGACGGAGACCCGGACCGTGGAGGGTCTTCCGCATCCGGCGGCGCCCTACGCGGCGATGGAGGAGCTGGTCAGGCGTTACCTGGGACCGGTGCGGCGAGCCGGCCGCGGCGTGCTGCCGCACGGAACACCCGGTGGCGAGGCCGCGGTGCTCGCCGGGGCGGGATTCTCCGGCCCCCAGCGCCATGTCGTCCCCGGCGGGCAGGCGCTGGAGCGCACGTGTGACGATGTGGTCGCGGGGGTTTTCTCGATGTCCTTCTCGGCTCCGCACCTGTTCGGCACGCGCCTCGACGACTTCGAGGCGGACCTGCGCCGGCTCCTGCGGGAGGCCTCCTCATCGGGTCTGTTCTCCGAACGCCGGCCGGGCACCGAGGTCTTCGTCTGGTGGAGAGACCCCGCCGAGCCGTGATCGGGCGGCGGCCCGGCGTCCTCGCGTCCCCCCGCGAACGCCGCGACCGGGCGGCCGGCGGGGCGACCCCGCCGGCCGCCCGCCCCCCCGCCGGGGGAGGCCCGGATGGACGGCACCCGGGCCTCCCCCGCGGCTACGGGCGCCGGACGTAGGCGACCCCGAAGGTCGAGTCGCCCGGCATGCCCGCCGGCGTGGAGCAGTAGACGTAGATCGACATCTGCGGGGGCGTCTGGTAGTCGAGGATCGTGCCCAGCAGGCAGTAGTGGCCGGAGCCGCCCGTGGCGGTGACCTGGACGTTGCCCCCGGTCTTGCCGCCGGTGGCCCAGGTCAGGCGATACTGGCCGGTCGACATCCGCGTCACCGACGGCACCTCGCCGGAGGCGTTCCAGGAGCGGCCCGCCTCCACGGACGGGGCGGCGGGGTCGCCGGTGATCTCCGTGTACGTGGCGGGCACCGAGGCGTCGCCGTGCGTGCCGACGCCGTCGGTGTAGGACAGCAGCCAGCCGCTGTCCCGGTGCGCGGAGCCGTCGACGGCGCGGCAGGCCACCGTGACCTCCAGGGCGTCGAAGAGGCGGGCGCGCCCTTCGGCGGCACAGCGCGCCGGGGTTCCGTCGCCGTAGGGCGTGATCTGGACGTGGCCGCCGCCGGTGGCGAAGGGGGCACCGGTGAGCCGCACCCTGTACCGGCCGGGACCGTCGCGCAGGACGCGGTTGACCTGGCCCGCCGAGTTGTACGTCCCGCTGTTGAGCACCGGGTCGAGGGTGCCGTCGCCCGGGTACCTGACGGTGGCGAGCGGCCGGGAACCGGCGGCGGGGGCGGCGAAGAACACGGTGAACCACCAGTCGATCGGCGCCCCGTTCTGGTCGACGCAGCGCACGTCGACGAGCTCGTCCGCGCCGGAGGGCCGGTAGCCGGTGACGGCGCAGGTCCGGCCACGGTAGACCGTCCGGTACGCGGTGACGTGCGCGACCCCGGTGGACGAGGCGACGTTCGGAAGCCTCACCTCGTACCGCCCTGTGCCGGTGTGCGTCACGGTGGCCTGCCCTCCGCCGGTGCTCCACTGCCAGCCCGGGTGGAGCGCGGTCGGCTCCCCGATCGGCGCCTCGGTGGTCGTCGCGGCGTTGACGTAGGCGTAGGCCCAGCGAGGGGCGCCCGCGGCGGGCGACGTCCCGCCGGCCAGGGCGTCGAAAAGCTCCACCACGGACCGGTCGCTCTCGGCCTCCGTCATGCCGGTGTCGGGCTCGTCGGGCAGGGGACCGGAGGCGGCGCCGACCCGGGCCTTCATCCGGTCCCAGTCGTCGAATCCGGTGACGCCCGAGGCGTAGCGGTACTTGGCCGGATAGTTCGTGCCGACCGGCTCCACCTGCGCGTCGCCGGGGAATCCCGTCGCCTCGTCCGGCTGCGCCGCGGGCGTGTCACAGTCGTGGTCGTCTCCAGCGAGGATCACGCCCCGGGGCCACTGCGCGTTCATGACGAACCGGTCGCCCGTCACGGCGGTGGCCTCGACGGGCTGCTCGTCTTCGCCCGCGACGGACCGGGGCGCGACGCAGACCTCGAACCCCGCCATGACCCACACCGACGACCGGGCGTTCCCGTCGGGGTCCGGCCGCCCGGCTTCGTCGAAGTCCCAGTCGAGACCCGAGGCCGCGTCCCCGGCCCGCAGCGCCAGGGACGGATCCCACCACGCCGTCACGAGGTCGCGGCCGGCGCCGATTCCGGCGCTCTCGTTCAGCGAGGTCTGGACGAGAGTCGGCAGCTCCGCGCCGGAGAGGTCGAGGTGGCTCACCGACTCGATCATCTGGCGCTTCGCCTCCAGGGTGAAGTCGGTGCCGTCGGGAAAACCGCCGACGGTCCTGCGCCAGGCGCTCAGCTCGGGGATACCCGTGGTGGCGTACCGGTAGTTCATCACCGACAGGTAGTTCGGCTTGTAGTTCGCCCGGTCGCCGCCGCCGTGCTCGAGGCCGAGCGCGTGCCCGAGTTCGTGCGCGAACGTGGCCGCCTGGACGCGCGGGGTCACCTTCCCCGCGTCCCACGCGCCGAGGGTGACCAGGAAACCGTTCTGGTCCGGGCCGAGGCAGCACACCCCACCGCTGGTCGATCCGTCGTGCGTGTACCCCCAGAGGCTGTAGAGGAAGTGGCCCGTCCGGTGCTCGCGGAAGTGGAACCTGCGGTGGCGGTCGAAATCCGTCTGCCCCGTCCGGTCGGCGACGTTCAGCGGGAGCTCGCGTCCCGCCTCGGAGACCTGGATCTCCTCGGACAGGTCGATCATGAGCTGGACGCCCGGGGTCGCGCCCCAGCCGTAGGGGCAGGAATCCGGGGCCGGGACCGGGGCGTCGGAGAACATCTGGATCGCCTCGTCCAGGGCCTTCTGGGAGGGACGGTCGGAGGCGCCCGGCGCCTTCAGCCAGTCGATCTCCACCGCGACGGTCCTGCGGCACGGGTCAGCGCCGTGGACGCGCAGCCAGGGGTCCAGATCGCCGTCGGCCTCGCGGATCCCGTTCAGCTCCACCAGGTCGGTCAGGCCGTCGCCGTCGGTGTCGAGCGCGGGGTCGGGGAGACCGGTGGGGAAGACGGGGGTGCTCCAGGTCTGGTCGCTGTTCTTGTAGAAACGGTGCAGGGGGTCGGACGAACCGGAGAACCGGTGCACCAGCGGTTGCCCGGTGTCCAGGTCGGCGACCGTGATCGACTGAAGGTTCCAGTTGTCGGCCATATGGTCGTCGGCCGTGTTGACGTGCCGGATCCCGAAGGGAACGCTCAGTCTCGCCAGGGGGATGCAGGGCGACAGCCGCGCCCGCCAGGAGAAGGACCGGTTCGGCGTGTCGTCGGTGCCGCCCTTGTGGAAACGGGTGCCCTCGATGCGGAACGGGTCCGGGGCGCCCGACTCGGCGTAGACGTGGGGATCGGGCCGGCCGTCGCCGTCGGAGTCGTCGAAGATGAGGTCCTGGCCGCCGAGGTTGAAGTACTCCGCCGAGTCGTTGCGGATGCCGTCCCCGCCGGTGCCGACGATGACCTCCACCCGGCAGACCTCGCCTCGACGCCGCGCGGTGGTGTTCCACAGGGGCTCCTGCCGGGTGAAGTGGAAGATCGGGCCGGCGGACGGCAGGTGCCCCTGGTCGTGGTAGACACGGCCGGACTCGGGGTCGGAGATCCGCAGTCTCTGGAGATCCCACTCGTCGGAGGAACCGGCCAGGTGCTGGAAGACGAAACCGTGCCGCAGCGCCGATTCCGCCACACAGAAGGAAAGCCTCCCGTTCCACGTGAAGGAGGTCTGCGCCCGGTCCCCGGTACCGCCCCGGTGCGGCTGGAAGGGGCCGAACGGGCCGGGTGCGCCGTCGCCGTCGGCGTCGTCGAAGACGACCGTGTTCTGCTGCAGCCCGTACCTGTCGTCGCCCAGGCTGACGGCCACCCCCGTGGCGTCGGCGATCCCGTCGTTCCCGGTCGTGATCTCGATGACGACCCGGCAGACCTGGAAGTCGTCGGCTCGCGCCGCCGTCGCCGGCACGACGAGCGTCATGACCAGGAGGGTCATCGCCACCGTCACGGCCCAGGCGTCCCTGAGGGGGGATGAGCCGACCGGTCCACCTCGGATTCGATGCATGGGGAGCTCCAGCGACGCCGTAGGGAACGATCCTGGGGAAGTCTAGAAACAGGGGAACAGCCCGAGCATCAGGGATAACCATGATGTTTAGTACCGGATCGCGCGCGGGGATTTGCCACACTGGGGAGTCATGCGGGAGCGCGAGGCGGCGGCCGAGGCCGTGCGCGGACTGGTGGCGGAGGCCGGGTCGGGACGCGGCGGCGCGGTGTTCGTCCAGGGGGACGCCGGGATGGGGAAGACTTCGCTGCTGCGCGAGGCCGCCCGCCTGGCGGGCCCCGGCTTCAGGGTCGGGCGGGCGCAGGGGGCCCCGATCGAGTCGGGCGTGCCCTTCGACGTGGTGGCGCAGGCGCTGACCGGACTGGGGGCCGAGGACCTGCTGTCGGGCGCGGCGGTCGACGCGGTGGCCGACCGGTGTTACCGGGTGTGGCGGGGCCTGCGGTCCTGGCCCGGCGGCCCGGTGCTGCTCGTCATCGACGATCTGCACTGGGCGGACGCGGACTCCCTGACGTTGCTGTCGTTCCTGTGCCGCAGGCTGGGCGCCTCCCGGGTGGCGATGGTGGCGGCGCTGCGGGCATGGCCGCCGGCGGCGGAGGTCGCGCGCGACCTGCAAGACGGCGGGTTCGCGCGGACGGTCGAGCTCGGCCCGCTGGGCGAGCGGTCCTCCGCCGACCTGCTCGCGCGCCGGGCGGGGCGCGAGCTCCCCGCCGAGACGGTCCGGACGGCGCGGGCCATGTGCGCGGGCAACCCGCTGCTGCTGGACCACGCCGGGGCGCTGCTCGCGGGCGGCACCGACCTGAGCCGGCTGAAGACGCGGCCGCCCGATCTGGCCCGCAGGGAACTGCTGGTCCGGCGGTTCGTCGGGGCGACGCCCGAGGCGATGCGGTGCGCGCGTGCGGGAAGCGTCCTGGGCCTGCGTTTCGACCCCGGAATCGCGGTGGAGCTGGCCAGCCTCGATCCCGAGGCGGGAGCCGACGCCGTCGCGGGGCTTCAGCGCAGCCGCCGGCGCCACGGAGACCGCCGCGCGCTACCTGACGTGCGCCCGCCGCCTGGCCGGGGACCGCGCCGACCCGGGGCTGGAGCTCGTCGCCGGGCAGGCCCTCATGGCGGTCGGCCGGGCCGCCGAGGCGGTCGAGATGTTCGGCTCCGTCTCCCGGCAGGGCAGCGCGGACGTGCGGACCGCCGCGCAGGCGGCCTGGATGGCGGGGCGCGGCAGCTACCTCATCGGAGATCACCGGCGGGCCGAGGACGAGCTGGCGCGGGCCGCCGACCTGGCCGCGGCGCGGGCCCCCGCCGAGCACCGGACCGCGATCCTGGCAGCCCGGCGCCTGACCAACGCCGAGATCGCCGGTCGCCTCTCGATCACCGTCAAGACCGTCGAGACGCATCTGAGCCGGATCTACAGCAAGCTGGGCGTGTCCCGGCGCGACCTCATCCTCCGCCCGCCCTCCGCCCTCGAAGCCTGACGGCGAAGGGTCACGGGGTCACGGCGGGGCCGGGGTCACGGGGTCACGGCGGGGCCGGCGTCGACGCCGGCCGGTCGCCATCTCCGGGCGTGAACGGCGCAGAACTCACGGAAGCTCGTCGGCGCGTCGCCGGTGACGTCGGTGACCGTCGACGTGGTCCGGTCCTCCGCTCCGCCCGCGATGGCGTGGTCCATCCCGGCCAGGAGGGCGGCGAAGTCGTCGGGGATGCCGGTGTCGGCGAGCCGTTGCCGAAGGACGTCCACCGTGACACCGCGGTGCCGGACCGGGCGCCCGCTCAGCTCGGTGATGGTCGCCGCGACCTCCGCGTAGCTCAGGGCCTGCGGGCCGGTCAGCAGGTGGTCGGTGTTGTGCGGGACCGGGTCGGTGAGGGCGCGTACCGCCACGGCGGCGATGTCGGCGGCGTCGATGAAGCCGACCCGGCCGTCTCCGGTCGCGGTCACGATCTCGCCTCGTTCGCGGATGCCGTGCGCGTGCATGTGGTCGTTGGCGAGGTTCTGCATGAACCAGGAGGGGCGCAGCACCGCCCACTCGGGGAACATCTCACCGATGGCGGTGTGCACCAGTCCCAGGCCGGTCCCGCCCGCGGGGACGGCCGACGCGCTGAGCAGAACGACCCGCCGCACGCCGGCGTCCAGTGCCAGGTCCAGGAACGGCCGCATCTGCCGTGCCGGCTCGGTGTCTCCGAGCGGCGGTATCAGGTAGATGCCGCGCACGCCGTCGAGGACCGCACGGTAGGTGTCCTGGTCGTCCCAGTCGAAGCGCACGTGCCGCCGCGCGGCCTCCGGCCGCTCAGGCCGGTGCCGGCTCGCGGTCCGCACGCGATGGCCCCGCTCGACGAGCCGGTCGGCGACGCGCCGGCCGGTGTTGCCGGTCGCACCGGTCACGAGGATGGTGTCGGCCCCGGTCATCGGGTCGCCCCCGTCGTGGTGCCGCCCAGCTGGTTGTCGCCCAGCGTCTCGATCACGACCATCGGATTCCAGTAGTCCCGGTAGTGGGTGATCTTGTCGTCGGCGACGGTCACCACGGCGATGTAGGAGATCTCGTACGGCTTGCCGGTGGCCACGACCTTTCCGGTGGCGGTGAACTCCGCGACGACGACCGCCGGGTCGGCCGTCTCGTGCACGGTGAGGGCACTGATCTCGGCGATGTCGAGCTTGTCGGGATAGTCGATGAGATAGGCGGTGATGGCGGTGATCCCGTCGAGGCGGCGCGGCGCCCCGGGGGGCGCGAACGGGAACTCGGCCACCGCGTCCCGGTGCCACAACGCGAGATAGGCGCGCATGTCCTTGGCGAGCAGCAGATCCAGGCTGCGCCGCAGGACGGCGACTGTCGTGCCGGTCATGTCTCTCCTGAGATCGAAGGGGCGCTCCGCGATACAATACGGACTGCCGGTCCGCTAAATATACGGACCGGCGGTCCGAATAGCAAAACCGGAGGGCAGGACATGACGGCGACAGGGCGCAAGGAGCGGGCGGACGCCGTCCGCAACCGGGAGACCGTGCTGGCCGCCGCGGCCCGCCTGCTCGACGCCGCGGACGATCCCGACCAGGTGTCCATGAGTGACATCGCGACAGCCGCCGGCGTCGGCAAGGGGACCCTGTTCCGGGGGTTCGGCGACCGGACCGGCCTTCTCCAGGCCCTCGCCGAGCAACGCGGCGAGCGACTGCGCGCCGAACTCGCCGCGAACAGGCCGTCGGGCGGCCCGGCGGAACGGGCGACGGCGACGCTCGACGCGATCCTGCGGTTCAAGCTCGCGAACCGCTCGCTGATGCTCGCCCTGGAGAACGCCGGCAGCGGGAGCCCGTATCGGAACTCGACGTACGACCGGTGGCACGGGCAGCTGGCGGAGATCGTCGCCGAGATCCACGGACCGGACAACGCCGGCTACCTCGCCCACGCCTTGCTCGCCGCCGTGCGCAGTGATCTCATCGAGCATCTCAGCGATCAGCCGCCGGCACGAACCCGTGACGGCCTCGCCTATCTCGTACGCGCCGTTCTCGCCGGCGATCAACGGCGGCAGAACGCCCCCTGAGCCCGGCGCGCGGGCGAGCACGCGCACATGTCGCGTTAAGCCGGGAACACGTCGAACTCCGGCAGGGCATCCGCTCCCCCGCACCGGGTTCCATGGCGGATGGGCGAACGCACCGCCGGGGAGCGGGTGCGTCACGCGCGAGCCACGACGCCTCCCCCGCGCGCGGGCCCGCTCGCCAAAACCTTCCCCGCCCCGACTCCGCGAGCGAGATAAAAGGGCTCTTACATGGGCGGAGCGCGGTGAGCGCCGATTTGCCGGTGTTAGCCGTGGGGCCACAGAACATCGGTGCCGCGTTACGGTACCAGCAAAAGGCCTTTGCCCATTTTGTAGTATTTATGTACGCTTGGCTCGAAACTGCATACAACCACGGAGAGGTGGCTCGCCGGATTGAGTGGCGTCGAGATCCTGGATCAGTCATTTGGTGCTGCTTCGGGCTTTCGCCTCCCTTCACCACGGCAGGCTGTCGGTCACTTGATCGATTACCCTCGCCCAATTTCGGCCCAGCCGATTATGAGCGAACCCGACAAACCTTTCCATCCCTAGCCGTGAACGGGTTGATACATGGCCGAGGATTACGCACTTCTCTCCCTCATCTCCGACTGCACTGAGACACCCCTCTCAGTTCTGGCGGAGCAGAATGAGCTTGCCGAGACATCGGGTCTCTCATTCAACTCCGCCATCTGACCGGCCACATCACAACATGCCTGGCGCCGCTCTTCCATTCAGGCAATTCGTTCTCAAGGTAGCCAGCAGATGTGATCTGGCGTGCGATCACTGCTATGTCTACGAGCATGCCGACCTCGGCTGGCGAAGCCAGCCCCTCGTCATGTCCGAGGAGACAGCGGCACGGATCGGGTCGAGGATCGCCGAATACGCGGCGGAGCATCGGCTGCGGCGCGTGCACGTCGTGCTGCACGGGGGCGAACCGCTCCTCGCCGGCCTCGCACGACTCGAACGCGTCGCGGCGGGACTGCGCGCCTCGCTGGCGGGCGGAGCCGAACTGGACCTGCGGATCCACACGAACGGCGTACTTCTCGACGAACGGTTGTGCCGGATGTTCGCCGCGCACGACGTCAAGGTGGGAATATCGCTCGACGGCGGGCGCGCCGCCAACGATCTGCATCGCCGCTATGCCGACGGCCGGAGCAGTTACGACAGGGTGATCAATGCGATCACTTTGCTGCGCCGGTATCCCGGCCTGTATGCCGGGCTGCTGTGCACCATTGACATTCGAAACGATCCGATCGCCGTCTACGAGGCGCTCATTGACCTGGAACCTCCAAGGATCGATTTTCTTCTGCCGCACGCGACGTGGGATCATCCACCGATTCGGCCGTCAAACGGTGTCACCGACTACGCCGACTGGTTGACGGTCATCTATGACCGGTGGACCGCGGACGGCCGGCCGGTGGCCATCAGGATGTTCGACTCGATCTCCCTGATGGCACGCGGGAAGAGGAGCCAGACGGAATCATTGGGGCTCGGCCCGAACGATCTGGTGGTCATCGAAACCGACGGCTCCTATGAGCAGGCGGACTCGCTGAAAATCACCTATGACGGCGCGGCCGCCACAAGGATGAATGTGCGAAGGCACTCCCTTGACGAAGTGGCCCGCCATCCCGGTTTCCAGATGAGACAGCGGGGACTGGAGGCACTCGCGGAGAAGTGCCGGCAATGTCCCATAGTGAGGACCTGTGGCGGCGGGCTGCCGGCACATCGCTACCACCGCGACAACGGCTTCGACAATCCATCGGTCTACTGCTCCGACCTGCGCAGGCTGATCCCGCATGTGCGGCAGGACACGCGGCCGGGGCATCGACTCCCCCAGCGGACGCTCGACAGCTTCGCCTCGGCGACGGCCGGCCCTCTTGAGGTCGCCTCGCTCGATCGCCCACGACGTAGCGTCATCCGCGCCCTGGTGTCCGAGGTACGGAAGCTGGCCGGCGACACACCGGCGTGGCGATTGCTCGTCCGTCTGGACCGGGAACATCGCCCCCACGTCGACCAGGTCCTCGACTATCCCTACGTCCAGGCCTGGGCCAGGCGGTGCGTGGCGGACGGAGCCCGGGGCGGGGAACACGCCAGGCCGGAATACCTCGCGTCCGTCGCGGCCGCGGCGGCGCTGCGCGCGGGTGAGCCGATCGAGATCGCCATTCCCCTCTGGGACGGGATGGCGCACCTTCCCGGCATCGGCCGGATCCGGATGACCGACGGTCCCGGCGACGGCCACTTCGTCGTCCGCTCGGACGGGCACCCGCCGCTGACCGACGGTCCAGGCGACGGCCGTTTCGCCGTTCGCTCGGACGGGCACCCGCCGCTGACCGGCGATGCCGGCGACGGCCACTTCGTCGTCCGCTCGGACGGACACCCGCCGTATCGAGCCGAGGGCGGCCTCTGGGAACCCGTCCGTACCCTCCACGCCGGAGGCCTCTCCGCGGTGCTCGACGACGTCGATCCTTTCCGCGACGTGTACGGCGCGCGGGTCCACGACCGGCTGACCCATCGAGACTTCTCCGCGTGGCAGCACGTCCTCGCCCTGGCCTGGGACCGGGTCGGCCGCCGCCCCCTCCTCGCCACCGTCGCCGAGATGGGGGTCAAGGTGATAACCCCGCTGGCCGACCCGGGAATCCGGTCAAACCACACTCGGGCGTATCGCGCCATCGGGATGTCCCGGCCGTACGATCCGGACGACACCGCTGACGGGATCATCCGAGAACTCTTCCGATCACAGATCGGCCTGCTCCTTCACGTCTTCGATCTGACCGGCGGCGGGGAGTCGGCGAACAGGCTCCTTTCCGAGGCGTACGCGAAGCTGGGATCCGCGATCTTCGGCGGGCTGGTGAAAACCGATCTCGACAAGGTGACGGGCATCCTCGAATTGCTCCAGCATGAACCCATGTCCGTCACCGGCCGAAATTTTGTGGCCCGGATGCGAGCCAACCTCGGATTCACCAAGAGCCTCTGACCGCTCATTTCCCGAGAGTCCCGATAAAGTACTCACTTATTTCTCATAACCTACCGACCATAATTCGGACACCATGAAAATTGCACCGTTCGAACCACGTCACCCTTTCCTCGAAACGCCCCGCGCTTACACAGACGAATGCGGGGAAAGCTGATGTAGCCTTCAGGTTCCTGGCAGAGTTTCAGGAGCGAATTGTGGAGTCGGAGATATCGCGGCACCCGACGCGGGCTTCGCTCGCGGCCGATCTCAGGTCCTTGGGAGTAACCCCGGGAGACACCATCCTGCTGCACACCTCCCTGAGCCGGCTCGGCCGGGTCGAGGGCGGGGCCGCGGCCGTCATCGCGGCACTGCGGGATGCGGTGGGCCCCGGCGGCACTCTCGTGACCCCCGCGTTCACCGAGAAGAACTCGGTCTCCTCGCGTGCCTACCGGGAGGCCGTGCTCGGCATGACGCCGGAGGAGGAGCTCCGCCACCGGGCCCGCATGCCGGCGTTCGACCGCGACCGCACACCGTCCCACCGGATGGGGCGGGTGTCGGAGCAGTTGCGTCTCACCCCCGGCGCGATCCGCAGCGATCATCCGCAGAGTTCCTTCGTGGCGATCGGCCACCAGGCGGCCGACCTGACGATAGATCATGAATTGACCTGCCATCTCGGCCCTTCATCCCCACTTGGCAGGATTTATGATGCTAAAGGGTACATTCTCCTTATTGGTGTTGGATATACGGTATGCACCGGGTTTCATCTGGCCGAATACTTTCTGCCCGACACGCCCAAAACCACCTACAGGTGCGTCATAAACTCTCCAGACAAAGAACGAAAGTGGTGTCAATATGAAGACATCATTCTTGATGACACAGATTTCGCTGACATAGGCGGCGCCTTGGACAAGATTGGCACTGTCAAGCACGGCT
Organism: Streptosporangium sp. G11; assembly: GCF_051192615.1. Taxonomy (NCBI): domain Bacteria; kingdom Bacillati; phylum Actinomycetota; class Actinomycetes; order Streptosporangiales; family Streptosporangiaceae; genus Streptosporangium; species Streptosporangium sp. G11. The sequence goes on along the minus strand of NZ_JBPJUQ010000041.1, from coordinate 61,103 downwards.
ACGTCGGGTCGGCCCCCAGTCGGCTGACATCCATGGTGCCCGCCGTGGACTTCGCCAGAGACTGGATGATCGAAAACAGGGTCACACGGAGACCCGGTCAGTGACATGGTGACGACGCGACGAGGCACACGCCATCCCGCGACGCGGATCATGGCATCCGACCCGTACTTCTTTCTCACGTACGCTCACGCCCCCCGGGTGGAGGGGCAGTCAAAGGATCCTGACCACCTGTTCGAAAAGATCCACACGGATCTGTCGGTTCACATCATGCAGATGACCAGCCATCCCCACGACGCCGAGGTCGGCTACATGGACCGGCGGATCAGGGCCGGAGATGACTGGTGGAAGGACATCACCTCGCGCCTCGTGCGCTGCCGCGTGCTCCTGGCACTTTACTCCGATCGATATTTCGCGAGCGAGTCGTGCGGCCGGGAATGGCATGCGTTCACCGCGAGGGAGGAGATCCACGAGAAGGTGACGGGAAATACCGTCCACGCCGTCGTCCCCATTCTGTGGACTCCCGTCGATCCCGCGGAGATGCCGCCGATAGTCCAGCCGAGACAATTCATAAGAAGCGGCCTGCCGGAGCGCTACAACGAGGAAGGGCTCTACGGGCTCGCGGCGAACGGGACTTATCGCGACGACTACGACGTGTCCACGTACGAGATCGCCAAGACCATCGTCCGGATCGCCAAGAGTACTCAGCTCAGGCCGTGCGAAACGAGTCAGCTGCCCGACCTTGAGAACGTGTTCGAAAGACGGTAGGGAAACATATGAAATTTCGTCGGGAGCCTCAGCTCATCGAGATACGGGCCGCTGGAGGGCTGGTCATGAATGAATGACATGGATTCACGGCCCTATTTTTTCGTCAGCCACTCGAGCGTTCCGATCTCTCAGGACGAAACGCAGGCGAACTCCCTGTTACATCGCATCTACCATGACCTCCTGAGCCGGGTGATTCAATTCATGGTGGAGACGGCGAGCCCTCCCGTTGGATTCATAGAATGGCGTGACCGCTCCACGATGCCACCGCCCAGCGAGGTCGTTCAGGCGGTCATGTCCTGCCGGGTGCTGGTCCCGCTGTATTCCAAGCGCTATTTCGAGGACCGGCGGTGTGCCGCCGAGTGGTCCCTTTTCCAGCGGCGGGTCGAGGAGGTGGACGCGCGTCACTCCGTGACCGCGCCGATCGTGCCCGCCATATGGACTCCGGTCGACGTCGCGGAGATACCGGAGGAGGCCAGCGCCATTCCCTTCGACCCGATAGAGTTCGGGAGCGCGTACGCGGAACACGGACTTTACGGCCTGGCCTCCATCGAGCGTTTCCGTCCGGAATATCTGAACACGCTGGACATCCTCGCGAAGCGCATCGTCGACATCGGAAGCCGGGTGGAGCTGCCTCGCGGCAGGAATACCTTCACGGATGACGTCTCCGCCACGTTCTCAGGACCCGCCGGCCGTTTCCCCCTGCGCATCATCATCTCGGCGTGGACGTCCGAGAATCTTCCGGAAGGCCGTGACCACCGGCCATACGGGACGTCCCCTCTGCAATGGAACCCCTATCACCCGAACTCCACCAAGTCCATCGGTGAATCCGCCGCGCACCTCGTTCGGAACCTGGGGTACGATGCGCGACTCGTGAGTCTCGACGACACGACTTTCAATGGTCTTCTCGCCGAAAACGTTCCGGAGGGGCCGGGTCTCCTCATCCTCGACCCCACGATGCTCTCCGACCCGGATACGGCCGCGCGAGTGCGTGCGTTCGACGAATTGAGACGCCCTTGGATTCGCGTTATGATCCCGATGGGAGTTCGCGGGACATCGGCTTCCGATAACCTTGAACACCTCCAGGGACACATCGAGAGCATGCTCTCCCGGAGGTCCAGGGAAGACCGTCTCAGCGTGAAGGAAGCCCTTAGCGGCATCCCCACAGTCGAGGCATTCGAGGCTATTCTGCCTCGTTTGGTGGAAATTGCGAGCAGACAGTATCTGAGAGCGCGTACAACAGCGCTTCCGGAGCCGGGCCGGGCCTCTTCTCGCGTTCGGTTGCCACGTCCGGCACTGTTCGACAACGGTCGCGGCGGGGAGGAAAACAATGAGCGCCCATGAAGGTCAGATCATCACATTTTACTCATATAAGGGCGGAACCGGGCGGACCATGTCGCTGGCGAACACCGCCTGGATCCTTGCGAGCAACGGCAAGAAGGTCCTGATGGTCGACTGGGATCTCGACGCCCCCGGACTTCACCGGTTCTTCCAGCCCTTCCTCGATCCGAACATTGTCACCGATGCTCCGGGCGTCATCGAAATCCTCACCACCTACGCGCACGAGGCGGTGCGGCACGAGGGCTCCTTCGACGAGCTCATCAGATCTCAGCTGGAGGTCCTGGATCACGCCGTCACCGTCGAATGGGGCCATTTTCCCAGCCCCGGACGGCTGGACTTCATATCCGCGGGACGACAGCGCCGAGAATACTCGGCGCAGGTCTCCACCTATCTCTGGGACGAATTCTACGAACACTGGAACGGCGGCCAGTTCCTGGACGCCCTCCGGATGGAGATGAAACGTAGATACGACTACATCCTGATCGACAGCCGGACAGGGCTGAGCGATGTCTCCGAGATATGCACGGTCCACCTTCCCGACACCCTCGTCGTCTGCTTCACCCTGAGCAATCAGAGCATAGAGGGCGCCTCGGCGATCGCCCGCGAGATCGACAGTAGATATCACCTTCAAAAGGGAATACGCATCCTCCCCGTCCCGATGCGCATCGAGGAAGGGGAGAAGGAGAAGGCCGACATCGGCCGCGACCTGGCCAAGAGCAGGTTCGACCGCTTCCCGCGTGGCATGACGCTGGACGGTGTACGCGAGTACTGGGGCTCCGTGGAGATTCCCTATCGTCCCTTCTACGCCTTCGAGGAGATCCTGGCGCCTTTCGGTGACGCGCCGGGCCAGCACCTGTCGATGCTGACGGCCTTCGAGCGCCTCACCGAGGTCATCTCGGAGCACGAGGTGAAGTCCCTGCCGCCGATGGACGAGGAGCTGCGCCTTCGCTACCGTGCGCTGTTCGTACGCCGGCCGATCGTCCAGGCGACGAATGTGTGCGTCACCTATGCCCCCGAAGATCGCTTGTGGGCGGAGTGGACGAAGGCCGTCCTGCAGGCCGTCGGGCTGCGGGTCCAGCTGGTCAGCGCCGGACAGGACAACGCGGAGGAGCACTTCAACCGCGTTCTCCCGGAGGTGGACCACGCCATCGCCATCGTGTCGGCCGCGTTCCTGCGGGCCCCGGGGTCGCGGCAGGTGCTGGGCACGGCCATGGACCTGGATCCGACCGGGGTCAGGCGCTTCCTGTCCCCCGTCCGGGTCGGGGAGGCCAAACTGGTCGGATCGTTCGCGGAGCGGTCGATGGTCGACCTGCTGCGGCTGGACGAGGACCAGGCCAAGTCGACTCTGCTGCGGGCCTTCAACCGCGACACCCCCGCTCGCCTCCAGGAGGCCAAGGGGCTGCCGCGTTTCCCCGGCAAGGCTCCGGTGGTGTGGAACGTACCGACGAGGAATGCCGCGTTCACCGGCCGGGGCAACCTTCTGGAGCAACTTCGCGACCAGCTCGTCAGCGGAGGATCGACGGTCGTTCTCCCCCAGGCGCTCTACGGTCTGGGAGGCGTCGGCAAGACCCAGGTCGCTCTCGAGTACGCGCACCGCTTCCGGGCGGACTACGACCTCGTCTGGTGGGTTTCGGCGGAGCAGCCGGATCTGGTGGGTTCCACTCTCAGCGAGCTCGTCGGCTACATGGAGATCGAATCACCGGAGATCACGCTTGAGCCGGCGCAGCGAGTCCGGGACGCCCTGCGCAAGGGAGACCCGTTCAAGCGCTGGTTGCTGATCTTCGACAACGCGGACGCTCCGGAGCAGATCGAGCGGTTCCTTCCCGGAGGTGACGGACATGTGATCATCACCTCACGCAACCCCGCCTGGTCGGAGACCGCGGCACCTCTCGAAGTCGACGTGTTCCACCGGCTCGAAAGCGTCGAGCACCTGACCCGGCGCGTGCGAAGCATCAGCCGGGAGGAGGCGGAACTCGTCGCCGACGCGCTGGGCGACCTTCCGATCGCCGTCGAGCAGGCGGGCGCGTGGCTCAGCGAGACCGGAACGACCGTCGAGGACTACATCACCCAGCTCGCGGAGAAGAGCTCGGTGATGCTCTCCCTGAACACTCCTCGCAACTACCCGCAGCCCGTGGCCGCCACCTGGAACGTCTCCTTCAGCAGCCTCAGGGAGCGCTCGCCGGCCTCTGCCCGGCTGCTGGAGCTTCTCAGCTTCTTCGCCCCCGAGCCCGTCTCCCTGACGCTCCTTCGCGGCGACGCGATGCGGCGGTGCCTGCTGCCGTTCGACGAGACGTTGCACGAGCGTCTGGTGATGGGCAAGGTGATCCAGGAGCTCGGGCGTTTCGCGCTGGCCAAGGTGGACCAGAGCGGCAACTCCATCGAGGTGCACCGGCTCGTGCAGGCGGTCGTCCGCGACCAGATGGATCCCGAGCAACAGGAGATGACGATCCATGAGGTGCACAACGTCCTGGTAGGGGCTCGCCCCAGCGAGGGAGACACGGACACCCCCGCGAACTGGCCACGCTATGACCAAATATGGCCTCACCTTGGCCCTTCGCTCGCAGGTGAGTGCAAAGAGGCGGAAACACGGCATCTGCTCATCGACCGGGTTCGCTTCCTGTGGCAGCGCGGCGAATACCAGGCCAGCCTGGAGCTGGGCCAGGCGTTGAAGGCCAGCTGGGACCGGCAGCTGGGCTCCAACGATCGGCAGACATTGCAGCTCCAGTCCCAGCTCGCCAACGTGCTCCGCTCGCAGGGCTCCTACCAGCAGGCCAGGGATCTGGACCAGGAGGTTCTCGCCAGGCAGAGCGAACGCCTCGGTGACCATCACCCCAACACGCTGATGACGGCCGCCGGCCTGGCCGCCGACCTGCGGGCGCTGGGAGACCTCGGAGCGTCCCTGGACATGGAAAGGGCCACCTACAGCCGTTGGAAGGACTCCTACGGCGAGGAGTATCCCCGCACCCTGGACGCCGCCAACAATCTCGCGGTCGCCCTGCGACACGTCGGCGAGTTCCACGAGGCCCTGGAGATAGACAGGGACACCCTGCGCCGACGTGAGGGGGTTCTGGGGGCCGATCATCCCAAGACCCTGTCCTCCAAGACATCCCTCGCACGCGACCTGCGTGAGCTGGGCGACTTCCAGCAGTCCCTGGTGCTGCTGCGCGAGAGCATGGAGCAGTATCTGGCCGTGCTGGGGCCCGATCACCCCGGCACTCTCCGCGCCGCGAAAAGCCTGGCGGCGGCGTTGCGCGTCGCCGGTCAGCATTCCGAGGCGCTGACGGTCATCCAGGACGTGGACACGCGGCTGGAGAGGCGATCGGTCAAGCTGTCGCCGGATTCGCTGGCGTGCACGCTCGAATTGGCCTGCACGTTGGCCACCTGCGAACAACCGCAGGAGGCGATGCTTCTCTGCAAGGAGGTGATGGGCTCCTTCGCGGAGACCTTGGGCGAGGAGCACCCCTCGACCCTGGCGGCCGCGAACAACCTGGCCATCTACCAAGCGGCGTGCGGTGACGTGACAGGCGCGGTCGCACTGGCCGACCGGACCCTGCGAACACTGCGTTCCCGCCTGCTCGACCGCCATCCGTTCACGCTGATGTGCTCGGTGAATCTCGGCATGTTCCTGATAAGGGCGCAGATGCCCGAGCGAGCAACGGAGATCTTGGAACGGACGCTCGAAAGCCTGCGGGAGACCCTTGGTCCGAAGCACCCGGACACGCTGATCTGCGCCAGTAATCTGGCCTACGCCCTGAAGGACGCCGGACACGACACCCGCGCCCGGGAGCTGCGCGACCAACTACTTGAGCCGGGTAGGTCCGTATTCGGTGAGGGTCATCCCGATTACTTCGTCGTGCGCGACGGCCTGCTCGCCAGCAGGCCTCTTGAACCTCACCCGTGGTGAAGGTCCCCATACGCCGGGCCCCTGATCCTCACAGATCAGCCAGGGCAGGAAGTTCGGGAGCGCGTCCAGCGCGTCGAAATGGGCGGCTCCCGACTTCAGGGTCATCGAAGCGGTGGGAATGTGGTCGGCGAGCCATAATGAATGGCTGAGCGGGGAGAAGATATCGTCCGTGCCGTGCCACAAAAGGGTGGGAATCTCGATGTCACGCACGTCGAACCCCCAGGGGTTACAGAAAGCGAGGGCATCGTCGATCCAGCCCGCCGCCAACTGCTGCATGGCCTCCGCGTAGTTCTCCTCCAGCATTCTCCGTATTCCCACGTCACGGATAACCCTGCGGTCGGCCTTCGGTAGCTCCGAGTAGAGCGACGCGATCAAATGAACCGGGTTATTCCTGATCTTTTCCGCCGCGACCGTCAACCGGGACGAAAGGGGGTCACGACCGGACCTCGCGGTTTTGTATTCAAGTACGTTCGACTCCGACATACCCGCGAACCAGTCAAGACCCTCCGCCTCGAAGGGCGCGAGGCTGACGAACGCCGCCACACGCGTGACGTTGTCGGGCAGCAGCGCGGCGCAGGCGAGTGCGTGCGGGCCGCCCCCCGATCTGCCCACGACGGCGAACCTCTTCAGGTCCAGCTCTTCCGCGATGCTCGCGACGTCCGCGGCGCACGAGGCGACGGTCCTGCCGGGATTGGCCTCGGACTCACCGTAGCCAGGGCGATCGTAAGTGATCAGCCGGATTCCCAGACGGTAGAGAAGGCCGCTTCGCGGGAGCGGCCCGATTCGGCTCCCCGGTGTGCCGTGAAAAAAGAAGACCGGTGTTCCGTCCGGGACACCCCGCTGCTCGTACGTGAGTTTGCGGCCGTCGCCCGTCGTTAAAACCTCGGCCAACGGTTGCCTCCTCTGACGGACTTCGAGCTTCCTGCACTCGCCAGGAAGGACGAGCCGGGAGACGGAATCCCCCGAAGGAAGGGTACGGGGTCGAGCACATGCCCACTGACATGTTGGCCATCACGTTACCGCTGAAGCATCAAATCAAAACATATCTCCTGTTTCGGCTACGTTTCAACCAGCATGGCTTTGATCCCCGCCGATTGGGCGAGAAGTCCAGTCCGTTATCACGGATAAACTGGCTTATACCTACTGATGGCAGCCTTCTTGGTGGCTCATAGGACTTGGTCCAGCAGTGCCCGCATCGATCTGGGTCGCATCCAATCGTCGTCCGGCCCTCGGCGTCCGGCCCTCGACGTCCGAGCACACGGCCGGCGGGCGCCCGCTCTGGCCCTCCCGGTCTCTCCCGGACTTCCCCAGGCTCGGTCCAAGCCGGTCGGGCTCGGACCGGCTCAGCCTGGTCCCGCCTGGTTAGGCCCGGTTCGGCCTGGTCTCGCATAGTCCGGCCTGGTCAACGCCCCGCCACCGAGGGCAAGGCCCCACATGCCGGATCCGCGCTGTCACCACCCCCTGCCCTGGCCGGAGCGTGCCGGCGTCGCCACCCGAGATCATCCGGCCCGCGTGGCGCCCGGCTTTCCCGCTCCGGAGAGGCTACGACTGGATTAGGGTGGCGGTGCCCATCTCGCACGACCAACCGGCGATGTGGGATGACCTCCCCCCTCACGCTTCGCACGCCGAGGTCGAGGAGAGATCACATGCCCCGCAGCCACATCGCCGTCACTGGATGCCTCCTGGCGATCACCGCGCTCGCCCTGACGCCCCTTCCGTCCGCCGCCGCGCGCTGGGCGGCGGGCACCGCCCGCGCCCCGGTATCTCTCCCCGCCGTCGCCCCGTCCCCGCCGTCGGGCATTGTCCCGGCACCTCTTCCCGCCGTCACCCCACCCCGGCCGGTGGGCATCATGCCCGCCCCGGTGGCTCTTCCCGCGGGCACCACGCCCACCCCGGTGGCCCGCCCCGCCGCCCCCGCACCGGGGACTCCGAACGCCCCCGTCGTGCTGAACCCGCCGCCGGGCCTCATCGAGGCGCTCCAGCGCGACCTCGGTCTCACCAGGGCGCAGGTCGAGGCGCGGCTCCTCAACGAGGCCCGGCTGACAGTGGTCGAGGCGCGGCTGCGCCAGGAGCTCGGCAGCCGTTTCGGCGGCTCCTGGTTCACGGGAATCCTCGCGCAGACCCTCATGATCGCCACCACCAGCGCCGCCGACATTCCAAGGATCACCGCCGCGGGCGCCAGGGCCCAGGTCGTCCGCGTGTCACTGGAGACGCTCAGGGCGATCAAGCGGAGGCTCGACGGCGCCCTGCCCGCCAGCCCGATCGGGGGGAGCGTGCGCTACGTCGACGTACGGAACAACAGGGTCGTCATCCTGTCCAGGTACGCCTCGGCGACCGAGGCCGCCATCGTGTCCATCGGGATGGACACGAGCCTGGTGGTCGTGCTGCCCTCCCTGGAGGACCCGCGCCCCGCGAACTCCCACCCCCACACCCTGAGGTGACGCCCACCACGCCGGCCCTGTTCCCGCCCAGGTCCCCGCCGGTCCGGTGGCGGGGCGGGTCAGCCCGCGAAGAGGAGAAGCAGGCCCACCACCGTGTAAGCCACCATCAGCACGAGGAGGGGAATCTGCCCGATGACGGCGGTCCTGCGCGGGAACAGGGCCAGCGCGCGGTCGTGGGCGAGCACGGTGCCGAGGACGTGACCGACGACGATGACCGTCACCTGGAGCATGGCGATCCCGGCGGGGGAGGTGCCGACCGCCTGGACGGTCCACCCCGCGGTGCCCAGCCAGTTGGCGCCGGTGTCCAGCGGGTCGGAGAGCAGGGCGAGGGTCCGCTGCCCTTCGAGGAGGAGGAGCGTGTAGTAGTGGGCGACCACGTACCCGACGGCGATCGGGACGACCGCGTGGGCGAGCTCACCCGCCGTCGTACCCGGCTCCGCGGCACCCCAGCGGCCGGCCAGCGCGGTCGCGCCGCGGTACGCCGCGAGCACCAGGCCGATGACGGTGAGCAGGCCCACCGTCCCCATGACCGGCGCCGGCACCGAACTCTCCTGCACGAGGCGCACCCAGATCGGGGCGTTGGAGAGGCTGTCGTACATGGTGGAGCCGAGGAGCACCACCACCAGCACCGTCAGCCCCGGCACCGGCCGGAGCCCGGCCATGCCGTCGAGCGAGTTGCGCCAGGTCACGACACCGTCGGGGCGTCTCACCACCGGGGCGAGCCGGCCGACGAGGGTGCTGTAGACCTCGAACGCGTCCGCGTGGTCGAACCAGCGCGACCCGAAGAGCACCGCTCCCCCGAGCATGAACACGACGTACACGGCGAGCCAGGCCCCGATGACGGGCAGGGTGGCCCGTTCCGGGGCGACCAGTTCCAGCCAGACGAAGGCGAGGAGGCCGCCCGCCGCGGGCCAGTAGCCGATCCCCGGTGGCAGCGGTCGCACCCCGGTGCCGGGGTCGCGTCCGAGTCCCCGGCAGGCCAGCAGGTGCAGCGTCCGCAGCGGGTTGAGGACCGGCCACACCGGCCCGAACAGCAGCGAGAGCGGCACCAGGCCGACCCAGAACAGGACGTAGAACACCCCTGCCGTGGGATTCTCGACCCGGTCCGGGCCGAAGATCAGGCCGACGCAGAAGTACGCCGCGGCGACGAGCCCGGCGACACGCCAGAACCACGGCCATGCCCGCGCGGAGACCATCCTTTGGACCAGGGAGACCAGCGGGCGGGGGTGACGGACGTCGGTGCCCAGCCGGGGCTCGGTCCACAGGGCGCCCAGCGCCACGAACGACACCAGCAGGGCGAGAATCGCGCCGATCAGCGCGGCCGAGAACGGGATCGGCAGGTCCTGGCGACCGCCGATGCCGTGAGCCAGAAACATCACGCGGGCCTAGCGCACCACGAGCTGGCAGAGCTGCAGCTTCGACTCGTGGGTCTCGACCTCGAACAGACCGTCCTGGTCCGCGACGAACTCGATCGTCGCGGGGACTCCCGGCTTCAGGTCCGCCGCCTTGTCGTAGCCGTGGACGTGCGCCTCGTCGACCGCGTCACCGGTCACCGTGATCCGTACCGTCTGGCCCTTGGCCACGTCGATCCGTCCGGGCGGGGGCGTCACCTGCCGACCGGCGATGGTCACCGTGATCTCCTTGACCGTCGAGGCGCCGGGGGCCGCGGTGGGCGAGCCGCAGGCCACTGCCATCAGCAGGGTCACGCCGAGCATGAGCGCGGCGAGCAGCGGGCGGCGGCGGGCAAGGGGGGACGTCATGACTGTTCTCCTGGGGGGTAGGGGGTGTCAGGCCGACGCGAGAGGCGGCGAGCCGGCGGGGGCGGGGACTGGGACGGCGAATCGGTACGGGGACAAAAGCGGGGGCGGGGACAGGAGCGGGAGGGCACGGCGTCGGCGGAGCCGGGGTGCGGGCGGCGGGTCAGCGCCGTTTGACGGCCTTGGCAGCCTTGGCGGTCTTGGCGCTCTTGGCCGCTTTGGCGCTCCGTGTCCCGCGCGACGCGGCCGCGGGCCGCCCCGGAGGCGTTCTCGCGGGCGGCGGGCGCCGCCCCACCTTCGCACCACGGGGCGACGGCCGCCGCGCCGCCCTGACCACCATGAACCCCACTCCGACGACGAGGACGGCGGGCAGCAGCCACACCGACAGGTCGAAGCCCGAGGCGGCCTGGGGCGCGTTCGAAGCCGCGGCCTGAGGGGTGGCCTGGGGGGTGACGGGTGCGGCCGCTCCGGCCGACGGTACGGCGGTGCTGGGTTCCACCTTGGCGGACAGCGCGGGGTCGGGCTCGTTCGTGGGGGCCTTCCAGCCCTTGGGCGCCTTCGACATCCGGCCCTTGTAGGTGAACCGGACCTCTCCGCTGACCTTCTCGCCGTCCGAGGCGACCGACACGTAGCGGGCGACGTACAGGCCCTGCTCCGGCCAGTAGGCGACCGGGACGGTCGCCGGGAAACCGGTGTGGTAGAGGCTCGGCTGCCACTTGCCGTCCACGAGGTTGTACTCCGTGACCGGCTCGTCGAGGCGTTTGGGCTGCCCGTGCGACCAGGGCTGATCCAGGCGGGCGCCGCTGGGGGTGGTGACGGCGAAGTACGCGTTCGGGGCGGGCTTCTCGGTGAAGTAGAGCGCGAGCGACTCCATCGGCTCGGTCACCGTGCTGTCCTTGGCCGGCGTCGACATCGCGAGCTGGCCGTGCGCGGACGCGGGCGTCGCGAGAGCGGTCAGCGCGACGCAGGTGACAACGGCCAGCACGAGCAGCTGGCCCAACCAGCGCGTCATCGCCACCTCTGCTCTCCACCGGATGGCCCACTGGCCATGGGAACCGCGGGCGATTTCGACCACTCAAGGTCAATTCCCGTCGAGAGTAGCCGCTTTTGTCCCATATGAACAGAACTTTGGCTCGTATCCAACCGAAGAGCGTCGGGGATTGTGAGCCATGCCGTCCCGCACCCGCTCCACGGCACGCGGCGGGCTCCTCCACACCCGGCGGCCGGGCCTTGAGAGCGCTCTCAGGATTTTTGCGTTCGGGTGTTGACCAAACTTAACCTTCGCGTAACAGTGAGATCAATCGGTCTTTACGCTGCAGCGACGTACGGCCGTCCATCTCGTTCGCCCTGTGAGAGGTCCCGAATGAGCCACCCCCCACGAAGAAAGCGCTCTCTTGGATGGATCTCGGTCATCGCCGCCGCGCTGGTGCCGACACTGATCGCGATCACCGCCCACGCCTCCGTACCGCCGACACCCTCCGGGTGGTCCCTGGTCTGGAGCGACGACTTCACCGGCGGCGCCGGGTCACTCCCCTCCTCCGCCAACTGGATCGTCGACACCGGCCACGCCTACCCGGGCGGCCCCGCCAACTGGGGCACCGGTGAGGTCCAGCGCTACACCAACAGCCCCGCCAACCTGAGTCTCGACGGCGGCGGGAACCTGCGCATCACCCCGATAAAGAGCGGGAACGAGTGGACGTCGGGCCGCATCGAGACCCACCGCTCGGACTTCAAGCCCGCCGCCGGGCGCGTCCTGCGCATCGAGAGCCGCCTCCAGATGCCCAACGTCACCGGCAGCGCGGCCCTGGGCTACTGGCCCGCCTTCTGGGCGCTGGGAGCACCGTACCGCGGCAACTACTGGAACTGGCCCGGCATCGGCGAGTTCGACATCATGGAGAACGTCAACGGCATCAACTCCGTCTGGGGCGTGCTCCACTGCGGCGTGAACCCCGGCGGGCCCTGCAACGAGACCACCGGCCTCGGCGCCAGCAGGGCGTGCCCCGGCTCCTCCTGCCAGTCGGCGTTCCACACCTACCGCTTCGAGTGGGACCGCGCCGTCACGCCGAACCAGTTGCGCTGGTACGTCGACGGGCAGCAGTTCCACAGCGTCAGCCAGTCGCAGTTCGACGCCGGGACCTGGAACGCCATGACCGGCCACCAGGGCTACTTCCTGCTGCTCAACGTGGCCATGGGCGGGGCGTTCCCCAACGCGCTGGCCGGGCCGACCCCGACCGCCGCCACGGTCTCGGGACGCCCGATGCTCGTCGACTACGTGGCCGTCTGGCAGAGCGGCTCCGGCTCCAACCCCAGCCCGACGATCACGCCTTCCCCGGGCGGGGTGGACGCCCGCTCGACCATCCAGGCCGAGCGCTACCAGGCACAGTCGGGCACGTCGCTGGAGACCACCACGGACAGCGGTGGCGGGCAGAACGTCGCGCAGATCGGCAACGGTGACTGGCTTCGCTTCGACGGTGTGAACTTCGGCGGCACGGCGGCCACCCAGTTCAACGCCCGCGTCGCGTCCGGGGCGGGCGGAGGGGTCAGCGGGCTGGTCCAGGTGCGCCTCGGCAGCCCGACGGCCACTCCGATCGGCGACTTCGCCCTCGGCAACACGGGAGGCTGGCAGAGCTGGCGCACGGTCCCGGCCAACATCGGCGCGGTGACCGGGACCCACACGGTCTACGTCACCTTCAGCAGCGGGCAGCCCGCCGACTTCGTCAACCTCAACTGGTTCTCCTTCGGCAACTGAACCCCGGCGGTCGGTCCCGTCGCGGCCTGCGCGTCCCCCAGGACGCGCAGGCCGCGACGCTCGAGGCCGTGCCCACCGTGCCCACCGTGCTCACCGCGCCCGGCCCGCCACCGGAGACCTCAGTCGTCGACCCAGCCGTGGGATCGGGCGAACGCCAGGAAACGATGCCTGACCTGCCCGATCTGCGCGCCCGTCAGCGTGGGCGCGTGCTCGATGAGCAGCTCGGTCACCGCGCCGCTGAAGGACTTCGCCGACAACACGTCGCACACACCGTCGTCGTCGCCGAGCTGCTGCGAGGCCACGGAGACGGCCGAGGGGGCCGCCGTCGCCACCGCCGCGACCGGCCGCCGGGCCGGCGGCGGGTCCAGGAGGCTGACGGTCGAGACCTTCAGGCCGCGCTCGCCCTCCATGACCTCGTACTCCACCCGCAGACCGGGCTGGACGACATGCCGGCTCTCACCGAAGTCGTTGGCGTGGAAGAACACATCCTCGCCCCCGCCGACAGCGGCGATGAAACCGTACCCGCGTACCTCATCGAAACGAAGGATCGTGCCAACTGCCACCACAACACCACCTACGCAGAGAATCGCACCGCTTCGCATTCACTTTCCGGAACTGTCCGGCCAGTGAATCCGGCCTGCCCGTCACGCCGGACGACCCGATGCTAGACCGGATGGCGCGCCGTGTCCGCATCGATTCCGTGACACCCCGCACGGCACCCCGGCACCCCGCCCGTTCGGCGGGAGTGCCAGGCTTCGGGTCCGTAGTCGTGCCGACAGAGAAGAGGCAGCCGATGTCCCCGTCACCGACGTCACCGACCTACGACGACGTCCTGAGCGCCGCCGACCGCATCGCGCCGCAGGCCCACCGCACCCCCGTGCTGCGCTCACGCCGGATCAACGAGAGTGTCGGCGCCGACGTGGTCTTCAAGTGCGAGAACTTCCAGCGGATGGGCGCCTTCAAGTTCCGTGGCGCGTTCAACGCGCTGTCGCGGTTCACCCCCGAGCAGCGAAGCTCCGGCGTGATCACCTATTCCTCGGGCAACCACGCCCAGGCGGTCGCCCTGGCCGCCCGGCTGCTCGGCATCCCGGCCACGATCATCATGCCGCACGACGCCCCGGCCTCGAAGGTGGCCGCCACCGAGGGGTACGGCGGGAAGATCATCCGCTACGACCGCTACACCGGGCACCGGGAGGAGATCGGCCGCGCGCTGGCCGCCGACCGCGGCCTCACGCTGATCCCGCCGTACGACCACCCCGACGTGATCGCCGGTCAGGGCACCGCCGCCAAGGAGCTGTTCGACGAGGTCGGCGACCTCGACGCGCTCTTCGTACCCCTGGGCGGGGGCGGGCTGCTCTCCGGCACGGCGCTGTCGGCCCGCGCGCTGTCGCCCGGCTGCGCGCTGTACGGCGTCGAGCCGGAGGCGGGCGACGACGGGCGGCGGTCGCTGCGCCAGGGCTCCATCGTCCAGATCGACACGCCCAAGACCATCGCCGACGGCGCGCAGACCCAGCGGCTCGGCACCCACACGTTCGAGATCATCCGCCGCGAGGTCGACGACATCTTCACCGCCACCGACGCCGAGCTCGTCGACGCCATGAAGCTCTTCGGATCCGCCATGAAGATCGTCGTCGAGCCCACCGGGTGCCTCGGCCTGGCCGCCGTCCGCGACCTCGCCGCCCAGCTGGGCGGGAAGCGGGTCGGTGTGATCGTCAGCGGCGGCAACGTCGACCTGGAGCGCTACGCGTCACTGCTGGCCTCCTGACCGCCGCGCCTGAGGGCCGGTCCGGAGAGCCGGTTCCAGGGGCGGTTCGCGCGGGGCCGTGAGACGAACCCGGCCCTCGCCGTGAGGGCGTCCGCCGATCCGCCGATGTCCCCGTCGCCGGGATCCCGGCCGTACGGCGTGGTCAGCGGGCGGAGCGGTAGGCGGGGATCGTGACCATCGGGGGGCGTTCGGCGACGGCGACGTCCCGGATGCTCACCTGGTGGCCGTTCGCGCCCCGGCGGAACTGGGCCAGGCGGGGAGAGGGCCGGTGCAGGGAGACCATCATGTTCTGGCGCTCCAGGCGCGACCAGGAGGTCTGCAGGATCTGGGCGGCCATCCCGCCGAGCGCCTCCGTCGACTGGTGGGAGTGCACCCGGCGGCCCAGGTCGACCTGGGCCAGGGCGTCGAGGCCGGCGAGATCGAGCAGGTCGATCAGCAGGGCGATCTCCACACCGTAACCGGTGACGAACGGGACGCTCTCCAGCACGGACCTGCGCCCGGCGTACTCCCCCGCGAGAGGTTGCACGAACCCGGCCAGCCGTGGCCAGTGCAGGTTGAGCAGGGGGCGCGCGACCAGCTCGGTGACCCGCCCGCCGCCGCTCTGCACGTTCTGCAGGGGGCGGTCGTAGCAGCCCTTGACGTAGACCACCGCCGGGTCTGCGAGCAGCGGGCCGAGCAGCCCCGTCACGAAGGACGTGCGGAACTCACGCAGGTCGGCGTCGACGAAGACCAGCAGGTCACCGGAGGTCGCGGCGAGGGACTTCCAGAGCGCCTCGCCCTTGCCGTCCAGCGGTTTGAGATCGGGCAGGACCTCGTCCTGGGCGATCACCGTCGCCCCCGCCCGCGCGGCGCGTACGGCGGTCTCGTCGACGGAGCGGGAGTCGATGACCACGAGCTCGTCGACGAGCGGCACGGCCTCCATGAGATCGCGGCGGATCGCGGCGACGATCTCCCCGACCGTCTCCTCCTCGTCGCGGGCGGGCAGCACGACGCTGATCGTCGTCTCACCCTTGGCTCTCAGCAGCTCCGGCAGCGCCCAGTCACCCGAGGATGAGGTGCGCCCGCGTAGCCAGGCCTCGACCTCAGGCAGCACGACCCACCTTCTCCATCACCTCGGTAGTTAGGGGTATCACCCTATGTGGCGCCGATTGCCCACAACTACCGGCTCCCGTCCCCGCCACGCAGGTGGGAAGATCAGTCCAGTCCGGAACGAGGGGGGACGGCATGAACCCGGTAGCCGTGATGCGGGCGGCGCGCGGCGTCCGCGACGAGCTCGACAGCTTGATGGGCGGCGCCTCCGGCGAGCTTCGCGAGCGGCTGGATCCGCTGCTCGCCGAGGCGGGCAGCCGGCCCCCCGGGCAGCTGGCCGACGCGGTCATCATGCTCGTCGCCGAGTACGGACCCGCCTGGGAACGGCTCACCGCGCTGCTGAGCCTGGACCGGGGCGTCACCGCCGAGCAGGTGATTCCCCTGCTCTCCCGGGGGCCGGGCGCCGAGTCCGGCTCGCACGGGGGCGGCGGGAGCAGCCTCGGCCCTCCGCCGGGCGGTGCGGGCCCCACCCCGCCCTCCTGGGGGGCCACGCCGGCCTCGAACGGTACGGACCCCTCCGGCTGGGATCCGGCCGACGCTCCGGCGACCGCTTCCTACACTCCCGCCTGGATGCTTCCCGACGCGGGCGGGCAGGAGCGTCCGGCGCCGGGTTCCCGGCAGGCGCCACGGCACGGGGACGAGGCCGCCTACGACGACGGGTACGGCGACATGCCGTCCACCGGCGCCATGAGCGCCGACTGGATGCGCCCCGACCAGGCGGCGGACCCCGCGTCCCCCCACTCCTCCGCACCCCCGTCGTTCCAGTCCCCGTTCCCCCAGGCTCCGCCGCCCCAGGCGCTCTCCCCCGAGACGCCCCAGACCTCTCACGAACCGTCACCACGGGTCCCGCCGTCACCGGCCCCCGCCTCGGCGCCGCCGACGCTGACCGAGCCGCCCGCCGCGGCGCCGGCTCCCACCGAGGGCCGGGGCCCCTCGGTTCTCGGCCGTCTGACCGGGGCCTTCCGCAGACGGCGCAAGGAGGTGCCCGTCGCGGCGCCGGGGCCCGAGTGGGAGGGGATCCCGCTGATCGAGGCTCCCGCCGAGGCGGTCGCGGGCTGGGGTGCCGAGGTGGCGATCGGCGTCGCCCCCGGCCAGGGGCAGGACGGCACCGCGATACCGCGCGAGCCGATCGACTTGGACATCCAGCTGGTCGCCGAGGGCTTCGACGCGCCCGGCGGATGGCGGGTGCTGCTGCGCGCCGACCAGGCGTCGCCGTACCCCCGCGCCGTGGTCAACCTGGTCGCCCTCGCCCAGGAGGAGCCCGAGGCCGCCCGGCAGATCCAGGCGACCTACGCGGTGCGGGGTCAGGTGATCGGGTTCGGCCTGCGGGCGATCACGGTCCACGGCTCGCCCGGCAGTCTCGGCGGGCACGAGGCGCTGGAGCCGGTCTCCGGCACCCGGATCCGCCCGTCCCTGACAGGTGAGCCCCCGGACGTGACGGCGATCATCGTCCACGGCGACAGGCCGGGACGGCTGTGGTGGACCTACCGGTCGCCGCACTTCGTCACCCCCGACCGGGCCGAGCGCTGCGACCTCGGCGCGCGGGCCTCGGAGTTCGGCCGGCACCTGACCGGGCAGGGCCGTCTCTCCGAGGAGCTGGGCCGGGAGGTCGGCTCGCGCGTGCCACGGGGGTTCTGGGAGCTGCTGAACGCGGTGGCCGGCCGGGTGGCGCCGCGCCGCCCGAGCGTGCTGATCCTCTCCCAGGAGCCGCACGTGCCCTGGGAGCTGGCCGTGCTGGAGCAGCCCTACGACCCCTCGCTCCCCGGTTACCTGAACTGCCAGGCGGTGACCGGCGGCTGGCCCCTCGGCGGGCGGCGTCCCGAGCTGCCCCCTCCCGTGAACGCGCGGGCCGACCGCCTCGCGGTGGTGTACGGCGAGGCGCAGGCGCATCCGCTGGTGACGGAGTACGGCGCCACGCAGGTCTCCCCCGCGCTCGGCGACGTCCTGGGCGTGCTCGGCCAGGGCCCCGACATCGTCCACTTCACGGACGGCGGGTCCGCGTCCGAGGCGCTGGGCTACGAGCTGCCCGGTGCCCCGTTCGTCTTCCTGGAGGAGCCGGGGGACGCCCAGGCGTTCCTGCTCGCGGGCGCGAGCGGGGTCGTCGCCCCTCTCTGGCCCACCGGCGGCGGCCTGGCCCGGGAGTTCTACCGGCGCTGCTTCGCCGGTGAGCCCCCGGCCGAGGTGCTGCGGTCCATGCGCGGGCAGGCCTCCGACGGCGCGGGCGCCTACCGGTTCCACGGCCACCCGTCCCTGACTCTGCGCCGGACCGCCCCGCCCGCGGGGTGAGTGGTCAGCTCGCGGCGTGGCGCTCCAGGAAGGTGTAGACGTCGGCCTCGTCCACCCCGGGGAAGGACCCCGGCGGCAGCGCGGCCAGGATGTGGGAGTTGCCGCGGGCCGAGGGCCAGGCGTACCCCTCCCAGCGCTGGGTCAGCTCGGTGGGCGGGCGGCGGCAGCAGTCGCCGCTGGGACAGCCGGACTTGGTGCGGGTGGTGGTCTCCCGGCCGCGGAACCAGCGCGACTCCCGGTAGGGGACGCCCAGGGTGATGGCGAAGTCGCGCTCGCGCGAGATGTCGACGTGGGCGAGGCAGAAGTAGGTGCCGGTGGGCGAGTCGGAGTACTGGTAGTGGACGGAGAAGCGGTCGGGTGACAGGAAGACCTGGCGCCCGGACCACTGCAGGCACATGCGCTGGCCCTCGATCGCGCCCTGCTCGTCGGCGGGGAAGACGATGCCGTCGTTCTCGTACGCCTTGTAGATGATCCCGTCGGCGTTGTTGCGGACGAAGTGGCAGACCAGGTCGAGGAAATTGGTCGCCAGGTTGGTGAAGCGGTGCGCGGCCATCTCGTAGGAGACGGCGAAGACGTCGCGCAGGTCCTCCACGCTCAGCGCGCGGTCCTTCTTGGCCTCCCGCAGGTACGGCACGGCGGCGGCCTCGGGCACCAGGACGGCGGCGGCGAAGTAGTTGGCCTCGGTCCGCTGGCGCAGGAAGTCGGCGAAGTCGCGGGGCCTGTGGTGGCCGAGGGAGAGGTGGCCGAGGGTCTGCAGCAGGATCGTGCGCGGGGTGTGCATGCCGACCTGCTCGTGCTTGACGTAGATGCGCCGGTTGCGCAGGTCGGAGATGGAGCGCACGGTGCGTGGCAGGTCCTGGACCGTCTGGACGGTGTAGCCGAAGTGGCTGACCAGCGCCTGGACGGTGCTCTGCGACAGCGCGCCCGAGCGGTAGCCGACCGCGGCGAGCGCCTCGGCGGCGGCCTGCTCGATCTCCGCGAAGTAGTTGCCCTGCTCGCGCTGCTTGCGGCGGAGCTCGGCGTTGGCGGCGCGGGCCTCCTCGGGGGTGGCGGTCCCCCTGGCCTGGCGTGACCGCAGCTCCCCGTAGAGGCCGAGGATGTGTTCGAGCACGTCGTTGGGGACGCGCGCGGAGATCTTCAGCCTGGCCAGGCCGAGCCCGGCGTACAGGGGGTCGCGCTGCGCCTCCTCCAGGGCCATCTCCAGCTGGGCCCTCCGGTTGGGGGCCTGCCTGCGGAGCAGCTCCTCGATCGGCACGTTGAGCGCGGCGGCCAGGGACTTCAGCAGCGACAGCTTCGGCTCGCGCTTGCCGTTCTCCAGCAGGGAGAGCTGGCTGGGCGCGCGACTCACGCGTTCGCCCAGGTCGGAGAGGGTGAGGCCGCGCTGCTTGCGCAGGTGTCTCAGCCGCTGGCCGAACGCGATGAGATCGAGCTCCTGCGTCAAGGAAAGCGGTTCTTCACCCACCAAAGATGCCATGACCCGATGCTAAACGAAATTTCCGAGGAATTTTCATCTCCCAGCGGGTCCTCGGGGCGAATGTCGCCGTACGCGCCCCCGGAGCGCCGGCCGGGGTCGTCCTGGCGGCGGGTTCCGGCCCGGCGACCGCGAGCGCCGCGCCCGCGCGCCGGAGGTTCCCGCCGCGCGGGAACCGGTGCGCGCCTCCGGAGGCGGCACCCCGGCGCCCGGTCCCGACACAAGAATTGGTCTAGTCCATAGTGAAAAGTATTAACTTCTTCTCATTCAAATACCGACGAGTATTGACCTTAGGAGAAGAATTTCCATTCTTTCGCACAGCTCGACCTTGTTTGACCGTTTCGTCCAGGCACACACTCGAAGTAGGCCACCCAGGGGACGAAAAGGAGTTACACGATGAATGATCGCCTCAAGGGAGCCGCAGACGAGCTGCGGCGCGAGTGGGAGACCAACCCTCGCTGGAAGGGGACCGAGCGGACCTACACGGCTGAGGACGTGGTTCGACTCCGGGGCTCCGTCCAGGAGGAACACACTCTCGCCCGGCTCGGCGCCGAGCGGCTGTGGGACCTGCTGAACACCGAGGAGTACGTGCACGCCCTGGGCGCCCTGACCGGCAACCAGGCCGTGCAGCAGATCAAGGCCGGGCTCAAGGCCATCTACCTGTCCGGCTGGCAGGTCGCCGCCGACGCCAACCTCGGCGGCCAGACCTACCCCGACCAGAGCCTCTACCCGGCCAACTCGGTCCCGGCCGTCGTGCGGCGCATCAACAACGCGCTGCTCCGCGCCGACCAGATCACCTGGTCGGAGGGCGACAGGGACGCGCCGCACTGGCTGGCGCCGATCGTGGCCGACGCCGAGGCCGGCTTCGGGGGCGTGCTGAACGCCTTCGAGCTGATGAAGGGCATGATCACCGCGGGTGCCGCCGGGGTGCACTGGGAGGACCAGCTCGCCTCCGAGAAGAAGTGCGGCCACCTGGGCGGCAAGGTGCTCGTCCCCACCGGCCAGCACATCAAGACCCTCAGCGCCGCCCGCCTCGCGGCGGACGTGCTGGGCGTGCCGACCCTGGTCATCGCGCGGACCGACGCTCAGGCCGCGACCCTGCTGACCACCGACGTCGACCCCCGCGACCAGGCCTTCACCACCGGCGACCGCACCGCGGAGGGCTTCTACCGGGTCCGCAACGGCGTGGACGCCTGCATCGCCCGCGGCCTGGCCTACGCCCCCCACTCCGACCTGCTCTGGATGGAGACCTCCACGCCGGACCTGGACGTGGCCCGCGAGTTCGCCGAGGCCATCAAGGCCGAGTATCCGGACCAGATGCTGTCCTACAACTGCTCGCCCTCGTTCAACTGGAAGAAGCACCTGGACGACTCCACCATCGCCAAGTTCCAGCGCGAGCTCGGCCACATGGGCTACAAGTTCCAGTTCATCACGCTGGCGGGCTTCCACTCGCTGAACCACTCGATGTTCGACCTCGCCCGGGGCTACGCCGAGGACGGCATGACCTCCTACGTCGAGCTCCAGGAGGCCGAGTTCGCCTCCGAGGCGCGCGGCTACACCGCCACCCGCCACCAGCGCGAGGTCGGCACCGGATACTTCGACCTGGTCAGCACGGCCATCGCGCCGGACTCCTCCACCACGGCCCTGAAGGGGTCGACGGAGGAGCAGCAGTTCGCAGAGGCTCACTGACTCTCCGGACCGAGCTCACCCGGACGACCTCCAGGGCATGGGACGGTTCCCCGGACGAGCTCGACGACCAGGTCGTCGACCGAGGCCCCGCCGCACGGATCTCCCCCGAGTCCGTACGGCGGGGCCTCCCCGTTCCCCGCCCCTCGCGGTCCGCGCACCGGCCGTACCGGCCCTTCCCGCACTCCGTTCTCCCACGGCCCGCGTTCCCGGGAGTCTCCCTCCCGGGAACGGCGGGCGGCGGACGGCGGGGCATCTCAGCGGCCGACGGCCTCGATGAGCTTGCGGCGCTGCTGGGTACCGAGGCCTCCCAGACGGCGTGCCTCGTCCACGTCGGCCTGCGCCATCAGCTGCGCGGCCTTGACCGTTCCGACTCCGGGCAGGGCTCGAAGGGCCTGTGACACCTTGATGCGCTTGGCGATGTCGTCCTCACGGCCAAGCAGTTGCTCCAGGCTGAGCGCGCCGTTCTTGACCTCGGCGAGGAGCTTGGCGCGAGCTGTGCGGGTCTCGGCGGCCTTGACCAGGGCGGCCTGACGCTGTTCGGGGGTGAGCTTGGGCAAAGCCATGGTGTTTTCTCCCTGATGACGGTAATTCCAGCGTCCTGCTACCCAAAGTCACCCGGTTAATCATCGGAGGACATACAGATAGATCCACAACACCCGTACTGTGCATCACGATATGCCCGTTTGGTTACCCCGCCCTTACCCGGTTCTCCGTAGCCTCGGGCTCATGGGTATCTGGCGAAGCCCTCAGGGCATCGAGGTTGAGGCGATCGTGGTTCGCGACGGCCCCTGTCTACTCGTCACCCGTCGGATCGACGGACGACGGGTCCTCGTGGCGTACTGCATGAGCATCCGCGAGGTCGGAGAGCACGTCGACCTGGCGGAGCTGGTCCCGGCGTAGGCGGGCCTCCCCGTATACGAACGATCAATGTTGGATCATGTCGGAGTCTTGTTCGGTACGCGTGTCAACTTCTGCGACCACTGGGGCGTCGAGTAGTCAGGGAGGCTCGATGGATGTTCTGGTCGGCCTCATTGACGAAGACCTCCTTCTGGAGCTCATCCTCGTCGAGGCACTGCACACCGAGGCGGAACGGCTGGCCGCCCAGCCCGACCGCTGAACGAGGACGGGTGCCCGCCACCTGAAACGGCGGGCGCCCGCGCCGCCCGCGCGGCGGGCGAAGGACGACGGACCGCGAGAGGTCCGGTCCCCGGGGAGCCGTCCCGGCGGCGAGGGAAGAATGGGGCTCGATTCACCGGGTGGTGATGGCGTTAACTGTTCCCCATGAACAAGCGCGAGCTGATCGAGAAGGCCGCCGCCGAGGCCGGGCTCACCCGGCGGCAGGCGGCCGCGGCTCTCGACGCGATCCTGGGGACGATCCAGACGGCCGTGGCGGCCGAGGACAAGGTGGCGATTCCCGGGTTCGGGTCCTTCGAGATGGTGCACAAGCCCGCACGGACCGGGCGAAACCCACAGACCGGGGAACCGCTGGAGATCGCGGAGACCTGGACGGCGAAGTTCAAGCCCAGCCCGGGGTTCATGGGCCTGATCCGCCAGCGCAAGAAGGACTGACCTTCCCGGGCCTTCTTGGGCCTTCTTGGGCCTTCCCGGGTCACGGCACCGTCCGGGAACGCCGCCGTCCGAGGGCGTCACCGTCCGGGGCTGTCACCGTCCTGAGGGATCGCCGTCCGAGACGCCGGGCGGGGCGAGACCGGGGGCGGGAAGACGGCGGCCCCCGGGGAAGTATCCATTCCCCGAGGGCCTGGAGTGCCGCCATATCGCGGCACCGGCACGTTTAAGGATCCGGGTCACTCATGATGAGGTCGCACTCTGCCATTAAGTTATAGACGCACGTGGAGCGTCCAGCGGGACTCGAACCCGCACTCGACCATCGTCGCCCGCATCCGCTCGATCCGGCGCCCGGCGGCGAATGCTGAATCTGGAGCGAGAGCCTGAGCTTGAGCGGCTGCCTCTGCCAGTTGGGCTATCCCGGCTCGACGGTGCCGGGAGAGGGACTCGAACCCCCACTGTGGCCGCGTGTCAGTCTGACGGTTCAGTTTCAGCTTCCGCGCTTTCGCGCATCCCCGTGCTCCAACGGGGAGTTCTGTGATCTTACCCGAGCAGGTAGCCCAGCACCTTCTCACCGACGCGCTGGTAGGTGATCTCGGTGCCGTTGGCCTCCTCGCGGGCGAACTTCACGGCGTTCTGCAGCCTGCCGACCCGCTCCAGGAGCTCGTTGACCCGCTTCTGCGGCACGGCTCCCGAGAAGGTGACCTTGGTCCAGAAGCCGACGACGATGTCCTCGTGGTAGACCTCGACCTGGGCCGGGTGCTTGTCGGTGGCCTCCGCCTTGACGTGGTTGCGGGGCACCTTCTTGGTACGGGTCGTCTTGACCGGCTCGGTCCGCCAGCAGTCGGTCGACTGGTCCAGCGTCCAGGCCTCGGCGGCGTCCAGGACGGGCAGCTTGGCGACGAAGGTGTGCAGGTCGACCAGCTGCTTCTCCAGGAACAGCAGGTAGGTGACGGGCACGTCCTCCAGGAGGGTGGAGCCGTCTACCTTCACGTCGGCCCGCGCGGAGCAGTTGGCCCAGTCCTTGGTGGCCGTGACGTCGAACAGCCGGGTGAGCGCGGCGCCCACCTGCTTGAGCAGGTCCTCACCCTGCACCTGCACCCGGGTCGACTCCGGGGGCAGCCGCTCGCCCTCGTCGTCGACAGGCTGGTAGGTCCGCGAGAGGCCCGACAGCAGGGCGTTCTTCTGGATCGTGTGGTAAGCGTCGGTCACCTTGCGCTGGGTGTCGGACTTGACGCCCTTCTCCACGGCGAGGATCTGGTTCAACTTGGTCGCCATGCGTGACACCGTATCGGGAAGATCACCCGCATAACATCGCTTTTCCGCAGATCACCCCTTGTCGTACCCGACCCTCCGGCGGCGTGGCCCCCGCCCGCCCTCACGACCACGCGCTCCGGGAAGCCGCGCGGCCTCGAAGGCCGCGCGGGGCTTTCAGCCGCGTACCGCGCGGGCGGACCAGCGGCCGTCGAGGTGGTCGACGCGCAGCGGACGCCCGAAGCACTCCGACAGGTTCTCCGCGGTCAGGATCTCCTCCACCGGCCCGCCCGCCTGGACCCGGGCGTCGCGCATCAGCAGGGCGTGGGTCGTGGTGGCCGGGACCTCCTCCAGGTGGTGGGTGACGGTGACCGTGGTCAGCGCCGGGCGGGTCGCCGCCAGGTCCTCCACGGCGGTGATCAGGTCCTCGCGCGCGGGCAGGTCGAGACCGGCGAACGGCTCGTCCAGCAGCAGGATCACCGGGTCGGCCATCAGCGCCCTGGCGACGCGGACGCGGGCCCGCTCCCCCTGGGAGCAGACGCGGAAAAGCCGGTCCGCGAGGTCCTTGCAGCCCATGTCGGCCAGCAGATGGTGGGCGCGCTCGTGCTCGGAGGGGCCGTAGCGGTCCCACAGCGGGGCGCTGCTCCCGGTGTGGCCGGTCAGGACGACGGTGTGCGCGGTGGCGCCCTCCTCCTCCAGCAACTCCTCGTCGACGAGCCTCTGGCTGGCCGCGACGAGGCCGAGGTGGCGGCGCAACTCCCGCAGGTCGACCCGGCCCAGCCGCTGGCCGAGCACGGTGACGGTCCCCTCGGTGGGATGGCGCACGGCGGCGGCCAGCGACAGCAGCGTGGTCTTCCCCGCGCCATTGGGCCCGAGCACCACCCAGTGCTCTCCGTATCCGACCCGCCAGCCGATGTCGTCCAGCAGGGTACGGCCGACCACCCGGACCCCGACGCCGCTCAGCTCCACCGCACCGGGCACAGACTCGCCCATCGGTATCCCCCTCCGCCTCGATTCGCGGCGCTCACTTTAACCGATGCACCGATATCTCCCGCGAATCATCCGAAAAGCGGGGTTCAGCCCATCTGCATGGAGGGACCCGGGGTGGGCTGCGGGGTGATGGTCGTCCCAGAGGGGGCGGGGGCGGTGGGTGTCGGGGACGGGCTCTCCCCGTCGCCGGTCTGCGGGATCTGGGTGAAGGAGGGCTTGGGGTTGCCCGAGGCCGTCGGGCAGTCCCCGGCCCTGCCCTTGCCCTTGCCCTTGGCGGTCGCGTCCGCGCAGTCCCGCGGGTCGTCGCCGTCGTCGGGCGAGTCGCCGGAGCCGCGGGGACCGCCGGGGCGCTCGGCCTCCGGATCCTCCCGGCCGTCACGGCCGTCATGACCGTCGAGGCCCGCGGTGGGCAGCGAGATGGTCCTGGTGGTGGTGATCTGAACGGTGGAGGGAGTGGTCGGCGACGGCACCCGCGGCCTGTCGGGGAGCGGGCGGGTGCCGGGGTGGAAGATGGAGCCGGAGGGGGTGCCCTCGGCCGGGAGGACCAGCGGCACCGGCTCGGGGACGCCGGGGCCGGCGGCCGGGCCGGACCCGCCGCCGCCGGTCGCGGCGGCCACGGTGACGGCCGCCATGGAGACCGTGGCCAGCGCCGCGAAGCCGGCCTGCGACAGGTGCGCGCCCTTGCGCGGGGCCCTGCGGGAACCCCTGCCGGAGATCTCCACGGGGACCGAGGGCTCGTCGTGGAGTGAGGAGGGCGACGAATACGGCGAGGGCAGGGCCGCGAGCCGTACCCTCCCCGCCCGCGGGGTGTGGGGCACCGGTGTCCAGATCTCCGCCAGCACCTCCGCGACCGCCTCGCGCAGGTCCCACGGGTCGCCCACGCCTCCCGCGGCGAGCAGCGCGCCGAGCAGGTCGGCGGCACTGGGCCGCTCGGCCGGGTTCTTGGCCAGGGACGCCTCGACGGCCGGGCGCAGCAGCGCGGGCACCGAGGCCACCCTCGGCGGCTCGACCAGGATGCGCCGGGTCAGCACGTCCGCCTCTCCGGCGCCGAAGGGGTGATGGCCGGTGGCCGCGTAGGCGATCAGGCAGCCCCAGGCGAAGACGTCGGAGGCGGGCAGCGCGAGCCCGCCGGTGAGCCGCTCGGGGGCGACCCAGCCGGGACTGCCCATGACCTGCCCCGCCTGCGTGTGCGCGGCGAGCACGTCGACGTCCCTGGCGATGCCGAAGTCGATCACCCGGGGGCCGGTGTCCGACAGCAGCACGTTGCCGGGCTTGAGGTCGCGGTGGACCAGCCCCGCCTTGTGCACCGCCACCAGGGCCGCCGCCACCCCCAGGGCGACGCCGTACGCCAGATCAGGGGTGAGCGGGCCGTGCGCGGAGACCACCTGGGACAGGGCGGGGCCGGGAACGTACTCCGAGACCAGGTAGGGGCGGTCCTTGTCGGTGCCGTCCTCGATCACGGCGGCGGTGCAGAAAGGCACCACTCTCCGGGAGAATTGCACTTCTTCGGCGAAACGGGCGCGGAGCGTGGCATCGTTGAGATGCATCGGGTGCGGCGTCTTGAGCGCCACCACCCCGCCCTGCGGGTGTTCGGCCAGATAGACGATGCCCATCCCGCCCACTCCGAGGCGGCCGAGCAGAAGGTAGCGGCCGATGATGACCGGGTCCCCGACGGTCAGCGGCCGCACACCGGTCGGCATGCCGTTCACAGGACCTGCTCCCCCACGTGCCATCCTCGTTGAGCCTCTCGTGCGCGGGCTACCGGCAAGCACACTGTGGCGGGATTTGAGCGTTCTTCGCTCCCGACCGGCCAGAAGGGATATGAGAGGTAAGGCGAATGATCCCTCAGGGTAAGGAATCCGTGGTGTGAGGGATGCCGTTGGGGCGGGGCGGGACGGTGTGACCAGCGGGAGAAGCCCGCGCCGCGTCTCGCGGGGGTACGACTCGGTACGCCTCAGGCGGCGGCGGAACCGGGGCGCCTCGCCCGCTTCCGGAGAACTGGAGCGGCCGCGTCCTCGGGGGCGAGGCCCGGCGCGGGAAGACCGGGGACGGGAAGGCCCGGCAGGAGAAGATCCGGCCCCGCGAGATCCGGCCCGGAAAGGTCCGGTACGGCGAGATCAGGTACGGCGAGATCAGGTACCGACAGATCCGACAGATCCGACAGATCCGACGCGGCCAGATCCGGCATCGCGAGGCTCCGCTTCGAGCCGTCACCGGCGGGCAGGAGGTCCTGGGCCGCGGCGAGGAAGCGGGCGATGTGCGAATACACCTGGCGGGCCTCGGGGACGACGTCGGCGAGGATGGCGAAGACGTGCGGCATGCGGGGCCACTCCTCGTACGTGACCGGCACCCCGGCCGCGCGGGCCCGCTCGGCCACGCGGCGGCCCTCGTCGCGCAGGACCTCGGTGGAGCCGGTGACGACCATCAGCGGGGGCAGGCCGGTGTAGTCGCCGAGTACCGGGGAGAGCAGGGGGTCGTGGGGGTCGAGACCCGCGGTCCAGCGGCGGGCCAGCCATTCGACGCGTCCCGCCGGGATCATCGGGTCGAGCAGCCGGTTGACCCTGCGGGGCGCGCCGGTGAGGTCCGCCCACGGGGAGAGGCAGACGGCGGCGGCCGGCAGCGGCATGCCCCGGTCGCGGAGCGCCAGGAGCGTCGCCAGGGTGAGGTGGCCTCCGGCGGAGTCCCCGCCGAAGACGATGTCGGCGGGGTCGTACCCCCGCCCCAGGAGACATCGGTAGGCGGCGATTCCGTCCTCAAGGGCCTCGGCCGGCCTGTGGACGGGGCCCTGACGGTAGTCGACCGCCAGCACCGGGCGCCGGGCCGCGGCCGACAGGCGCCAGGTGATCGGCCGGTGGGTCGCCGGGGAGCAGGCGAAGTAGCCCCCGCCGTGGAAGTAGAGCAGGACCTTGCCCTCGTCGAGCTCCTCCCCCGCGCGGACCCACTCCCCCGGGCACGGCCCGGCCTCGTCGGGGGTCACCTGGACGTGGACGGGCAGGCGGAACGGCACCCTGCCCGCCAGCGCGACGATGCGGGAGGCCGCGGCGAAGCCGACGTCGTTTCTCAGCAACAGGTCGGAGATGGGCTTGAAGGTGCCACGCATGATCGCGTTGAGGGTCGCGGCCTGCCAGCTGAAGGGATAGGCCGGACTGACGTCCATATTGATCTCGTCGCGCATGGGGGACCTCCACAAAAGGACATTCCCCCCAGAATGGGCTTCTATCGGCGATTGGACATGTCAGAGAGATTACAAATAAGTATCACGCAGGTATAGGTCACTCTCCGATCACGCCCGTACACGCAACGCGACCGCTCCTGGAGCCCCGGCCCGCCCCCGGGGGGGCCGCCGAAAATCCGTTGCCTCTCCCCGGAGCGCCTACGAGGATAGGAGGGTTTTCCTGACACCTTCCGGGAGGCAGCCTTCCTGCTCTACGCGCGCATCGCCGGCTACGGCTTCCGCCGCCACTCCACCTACCGTGCCGCCGCCATCGCCGGAGCCTTCACCAACACCGTCTTCGGCATCCTCCGCGCCTACGTCCTGATCGCCCTGTGGGAGGCCCGGCCCGGCCTCGCCGGGTACGACCTCGCCGACGCCGTCACCTTCTGCTTCCTCAGCCAGGCCTTCATCGGCCCCATGCAGGTCTTCGGCGGCGGCCTGGAACTCTCCGAGCGCGTACGCAGCGGAGACGTCGCCCTCGACCTGCTCCGCCCCGCGTCCCTGCAGATGTGGAGCCTCGCCGACGACCTCGGCCGGGCCGCCTACCTCTTCCTCGTCCGCAGCCTGCCGCCCACGGCCGTCGGCGCCGCGCTGTTCGGCCTCGTCGTACCGGGCGACCCGCTGACCTGGCTGTCCTTCACGGCCGGTTTCGTCCTCGCGGTGGTCGTCAGCTTCGCCCTGCGCTATCTGGTCGCACTGTCCGCCTGCTGGGTGATCGACGACCGGGGGGTGCAGACGATGTCGCTGGTGATGACCTTCTTCTTCAGCGGCATGGTCCTGCCCCTCAACCTCTTCCCCGGCTGGCTCGGCACCCTGGCCGAGGCGCTCCCCTGGTCGGCCATGGTCCAGGTCCCCGCCGACCTGTACCTCGGCAAGCGCGACATCCTGGAGGCCCTGGGGTTCCAGGCCGCGTGGGCGGTGGCGCTGCTGGCCCTGGGAGCCCTGGCCACGAGCGCGGCCCGCAGGAAGGTCGTGATCCAGGGTGGATGACGACCACGAGGACGGGCCCGCCGCGCGCGGGACCGTCGAGAAGAGCCGACCACGGGGACGCCGGGGAGAGGCGGCCGGGCGGGGCGGGCGACGGGGACGCCGGAGGGAGACGGCCGTGGGGGGTGCGCGATGGTGAGGACGTACCTCCTGCTGGCCTGGACCTGGCTGAGGGCCTCGGCGCAGTACCCGGGGTCGTTGATCATGATGACGCTGGGCTCGTTCGTGGTCAACGCGCTGGACGTGGCGGCGATCTGGGTGATCTTCGAGCACACCGAGTCGCTCGGCGGCTTCGCGCTGACCGAGGTGATGTTCCTGTACGGCACCGCCGGCCTGTCCTTCGCGCTGGCCGACATGCTCTTCGGCAACGTCGACCGGCTCAGCCAGCAGGTCAGGAGCGGCGGCTTCGACACCATGCTGATCCGCCCGGCGAGCGCGTTCACGCAGATGGCCGTCGACCGCTTCGGGGTGCACCGCTTCGGCAGGACGGCCCAGGCCGCCGTCGTGCTCGCCCTGGCCCTGCCCCAGCTCGGCCTCTCCTGGAACAGGGCCTGGATGATCCCGCTGATGGTCGTCTGCGGGCTCGTCATCTTCACCGCGATCTTCACCCTCGGCGGGGCCCTGCAGTTCCTGCTGACCGACGCCCCCGAGGTGGCCAACGCCTTCACCTACGGAGGCGGCACCCTCACCCAATACCCCCTGAGCGTCTACGGCTCCGAGATGGTCAAGGGCGTCACCTTCGTCGTGCCGCTGGCGTTCGTGAACTGGCAGCCCGCGCTGTTCGTGCTCGACCGCGACGACCCCCTCGGCCTGCCGTACTGGCTCCGCTTCGCCTCGCCCCTGGCGGCCGTCACCCTGGCCGCCGTCGCCGCCCTCGCCTGGCGGGCGGGCATCCGCCGCTATCGCTCGACGGGAAGTTGACACATGATCGAACTCGACCGGGTCGGCCGCTCGTTCACCGTGGGCCGCCGCAGGACCAAGAAGACCGTGCACGCCGTACGGGACCTGTCGTTCACCGTGGAGGCCGGGGAGTTCGTCGGCTACCTCGGCCCCAACGGCGCGGGCAAGTCCACCACCATCAAGATGCTCACCGGCATCCTGGCCCCGACCTCGGGCAGCATCCGGGTGGCCGGGCTCGATCCGACCCGTCGCCGTACGACGCTGGCGCGCAGGATCGGGGTGGTGTTCGGCCAGCGGACGACCCTGTGGTGGGACCTGCCGCTGCGGGACAGTTTCGAGCTGGTCCGGCACCTTTACAAAGTAGATCAGCCGGATTTCCGGCGGAGGCTGGCCGAGCTGACCGAACTCCTCGGCCTCGACGACTTCATGACCACCCCCGTCCGCCAGCTCAGCCTCGGCCAGCGCATGCGCGGCGACATCACCGCCGCCCTCCTGCACGACCCCGCCGTGCTGGTCCTCGACGAGCCCACGATCGGCCTGGACGTGGTCAGCAAGGCCGCCATGCGCGACTTCCTCCGGCGCCTCAACGCCGACCGGGGCACCACCGTCCTGCTCACCACCCACGACATGGGCGACATCGAGAAGCTCTGCCGCCGCGTGATGCTGATCGACCACGGCAGCCTGGCCTTCGACGGCACCCTCGACGACCTGCGCGCCACCGCCCCCGGGGAGGATTCCATGGAGGAGGTGGTCGCCCGCCTCTACTCCGGCTGACCTCCGGCCCCGGCACCGGGCCTTACACCACCCGCCCGGCTCCCGAGGGGACTTACTCCGAATACCCGCCAAAGCAAATGTGATGTTCATCACATCTGATGATCGCCACGGGGGCACCGGGAGACTCCCCGGCGAGGGGTTGAAGCCACCTTGACCCGAGCTGTCTCCTCCATACACAAAACCGGCCTCCGGGAGGCGTTCCACTTCTCTCTTTACCTGTGGGATCCCCTACATATGGCCGAAAATGCCATCGGGAGGGCATAGGTAAAGTGCGGCCCGGAAAGGCCGAGTGATCGCTGGGACGGGCAATCGGATCATCGGCAACGGCCCCGGAAAAGTGCCTCCGAGCAGGGCGTTCTTCAAGGTGGGAGGGGCTTTCGTGGGAGTGACACTGCCACCTTGTCAAATGGGTTCTGACATACCGTAATCCCTATGGACAGCGACAAACTCCTAGGTGAGTTCCTCCGCGCCCGGCGTGAACTCATCACCCCTGAGCAGGTGGGCCTCCTGCCGTCGGGTTCCCGGCGGACACCGGGGCTGCGCCGGGAAGAGGTCGCGATGCTGGCCGGTGTCAGCACCGACTACTACATCCGCCTGGAACAGGGACGGGAACGTCACCCCTCCGATCGAGTGCTCGGTGCCCTCAGTCAGGTCCTCAACCTCAGTGCCGACGCCACGGCGTACCTGCACGACCTGGCGCACCCCAGGCCACGGCAGATCAGAGCCCCCGACCAGCCGGGCCAGGTCAAACCGGCGCTGCTGCGGCTGATACGGAGCTGGCCCTACACCCCGGCGATCGTGACCAGCCGCTGGATGGACGTGCTGGGTTCGAACCAGATGGCCGACGCCCTCTACGACGGGCTGGACCACAGGGACAACCTGCTCCGGCTGATCTTCCTGAACCCCGCCTCCCGCCGGTTCTACCGCGACTGGGAGGAATCCGCCCGTTCCAAGGTGGCCCAGCTGCGCGCCCTCTCGGGCGCGGACCTGGACGATCCGTACCTGACCGACCTGGTCGGCGAGCTCTCGCTCAAGAGCACGGACTTCCGCCGCCTGTGGGCGCGCCACGACGTGTCCACCGAGAACGTCGCGACCAGGCGCTTCCACCACCGTGACGTCGGCGACCTGACGCTCACGTACGAGCTGTTCAACATCAACGGCGCCCTCAACCAGAAGCTGATCGTCTTCCAGGCGGAGCCAGGAAGCCCCTCCGCTCACGCCCTCGACCTGCTGGGCAGCCTCGCGGCGCTGACGTCGCCATGAAGGGGTCGCGCCTGCGCTCGATCCAAGCGCGCTACACGATCATCACGACGGCGTTGCTGCTGGTCATCCTCGCCCTGGTGGGAGCGAGCATCGACATGGCGATCCGCTACCGGATCCAGGACGACGTCTTCGGCAACACCGAGCGGGTCGCCAGCCAGTGGAGCGCGCTGGTGCGGATCGGCAGCATCCCCAACCCGATCCCCGTCACCGCCCCGGTCGACCTCGTCCAGCTGGTGAGCGCCCACGGCGTGGTCCTGAACTCCAGCAGGCAGGCCATGGACATGGCGCCGATAAGCTCCACCCGCCCCCCGCCCGACGACCGGTTCCAGCAGCTGACCGAGGGATCCCTCATGGTCATGGCCATCCGGGTCTCCCCGGCGGCCGACTCCCCCGTCGTCTACGCGGGCCTTGAGGAGCCCGCCATCCTGCACAAGCACCACCTGGAGTACTTCATCAGCGCGGGTGCCCTCATTCTCCTGGCCCTCGCGGCCTGGATGACCTGGTGTGTCGTGGGACGAACGCTACGGCCGGTGGCGGCGATCCGGGCGCGGATGTCCGAGATCACGGTGAGCGACCTGAGCCTACGGGTGCCCATCCCCTCGGGCGAGGACGAGATCGCGCTGCTCGCCCGCACCGCCAACCAGACCCTGGCACGGCTGGAGGAGGCCGTGGAGCAGCAGCGCCGTTTCGCCTCCACCGCCTCCCACGAGCTCAGGACCCCGATCGCGGGCCTGCGCGTGCAACTGGAGGAGGCACTGCTCTACCCCGACGACACCGATCCGCGCGAGACCATCCGGGGGGCGCTGACGGCCAGCGGCCGGCTGGAGGCGATCGTCAACGACCTGCTGCAACTGGCCCGGCTGCGCGCCGCCGACCCCGCGCCACAGGAGCTGATCGATCTCGGCGCCCTCGTGACGGAGGAGGCGGCCCAGGGCACCGGGATGCCGGTACGGGTCCACGCGGCCACCCAGGTGTGGGTCCGCGGCTCCCGTATCCAGCTGATCCGGGTGGTGGGCAACCTCCTGAGCAACGCGCGACGGCACGCCAACAGCTGTGTCGGGGTCTCCGTCGGCCTCGCGGACGGCAAGGCCGTCGTGGCCGTGGTCGACGACGGGGTCGGGGTCGCGCCCGCCGACCGCGAGCGCGTCTTCGAACGCTTCACCCGCCTGGACGACGGGCGTCTGCGCGACTCCGGCGGCAGCGGGCTCGGCCTCGCCATCTCCCGCGACATCGCCCACGCCCACCAGGGAACCCTGCTGATCGAGGACTCCCCGCGAGGTGCCCGGTTCGTCCTGCGGCTCCCGCTGTCGGACACGCGGCCACCCGGAAGCGATCCGGAGGCTCAGCCCGGCGGTACGGGGAAGGCCCTCCCACCCTCCAGGCGGACCACCGGCAAGGAACCCGCCAGCAAGGAGTCCTCCGGTAAGGAAGGCATCGGCGGGAAGGGCACCGGTGAAAGGAGCGTCCGCGAAAAGGGCGCCGGCGAGGAGAGCATCGGCGAGAAGGACCCGGTCGGCTGGGCCGGTCACCACCGGCGGTGACGCCCCGGCGACGACAGGTGCGGCGGGTACGGGGATGACCGGGGTCACCGCGCGGCGGTGACGCCCCGGCGACGACGGGTGCGGCGGGTACGGGGGTGACCGAGGTGACGGACATGGGATCCGGTGATCGGAAACTCAGCGGTAGCCCTGCTCGTCGGACTCCTCGTACTCCCCTTCGTCTCCCCGGAACCGCGGCGCCCAGCGGGAGGGCATCAGCACCGGCAGGAACAGCAGGATGCCGAGGAGCGCGTAGACACCGGTGGTCAGCAGCAGGCCCATGCCACGACCGGCCTGCAGGAGCACCTGGTGGAAGGTCGGGTCGTCGGGGACCAGGCCCATGGCGCGCCTGACGTCCAGGGCGTAGACGACGGTCCAGGCGAGCAGGACCATCGACGGGACGAAGGTCGCGAGCGGGGAGACACGGCCGGCGACCACCAGGCCGATCAGGAGGCCGATGCCGGCCATCACCCCGAGGGCGATCCAGGTTTTCGAACCGCTCTCCGCAGGGAGGGGAACCAGGCTCGCCCCCGCCTCCTGCACGGCCCAGCCCGCGCCGAAGAGGAGCACGGCCGCCACGACCAGTCCGACAAGCACCCCAACGACGTGCCGCATCGCCACCACCTCGGCTTGAAGGACCTGCCACGGTCGCGGCAACCATAGCGACAAAAACTTCAAAACGGCAGATACCAAGGGGGCGTGAGAACATATGAGTCACCATGCGCGCCTGTCTCCCATTACGCCTCATGCGCGCGGCCACTTTCTCGGCCGTCTGCCTGGCGCTCTCCGTCCTGGGCCACGTGGCCGCGGGCGGTTCGTGGCCGCGGCCGTGGGTGGTGGCCGCGGCGGGCGCGGCGGTCATGGCGATGGCCGCGCTGCTCGCGGGACGGGAGCGATCCACGGTGACGATCAGCGCCGGGCTCGCCACCCTGCAGCTGTCGCTGCACGAGGTGCTCGCCCTCGGCGGCGCGGCGGGGCTCCCACCTTCGCACCCGCACGTCAGGGGGCTGGGCGAGAGCCTCGGCATGCTCGTCGCGCATCTCACCGCGACCCTGATCACCGGATGGTGGCTGGCCCGCGGCGAGAGCACCCTGTGGGCGCTGCTCCGTTCGGCCGGCCGCCGTCTCTGCGCCGTGTTCCCGCTGCTGCGGGCCCCGGCGGTCGTCGCCGCCCCGTCGCGCCCCGCGTACGCCCCGGTCACGCCCGTTTCCCCGCGTGCCGTCCTCCGTCACTCCGTCAGCCGGCGCGGTCCTCCGCTTCCCGCCCGCTGACCCGGCCCCGGAAACCAGCAAACCTCTAAGTGGAGAACCCCCATGTCGCTTTCGCATGCCTGCCGCCGTCTGGCCGCCCTCACCGCGGGTGTCACCGCCCTCACTCTCGGCCTCGCCCTTCCCGCTCTCGCCCACGTCACCATCAATCCCGGCAGCGCCCAGCAGGGCGGCTTCACCAAGGTCGCCTTCCGCGTCCCGAACGAGCGTGACGACGCCTCGACGACCAAGCTCGAGGTGACCTTCCCCACCGACCACCCGCTGGCCTTCGTCTCGGTCAAGCCGGTGCCCGGCTGGGACGTCAAGGTGGTCGAGGGCAAGCTGCCCAAGCCGATCACCACCGAGTACGGCGAGCTCACCGAGGCGGTCACGAAGATCACCTGGTCCGGCGGGAAGATCGATCCCGGCCAGTTCCAGGAGTTCGAGGTGTCCATGGGCGCGCTGCCCACCGACACCGACCAGCTCGTCTTCCCCGCCACCCAGACCTACAGCGGCGGCGAGGTCGTCAAGTGGGCGGACGAGCCCAAGGCCGACGGCTCCGAGCCCGAGCGCCCGGCCCCGACGCTGAAGCTCACCCCCGCCTCCGCCGAGGGAGACGGCCACGGAGCCTCCGCCTCCGCCACCCCCTCGGCCGCGGTTCCGGCGTCGTCGGCGCCGTCGGTGGCTCCCGTCGCCGCCTCCTCCTCCGAGAGCTCGGACGGCACCGCCCGCCTGCTCGGCGGGGCCGGGCTGGTACTCGGGCTCGTCGGGCTCGTGATCGGGGCGCTCGGCCCGCGCCGCGGTCGCGCCTCCTGACCCGCCCGGCAACCGCCTCTCCCATCACCTTCCGACCGCCCGGCGGCCGCCTCCCGACCAACCTTCTGATCATCTGGCGACCGTCTTCCGGCCCTCCCCCCCTCCTCCGATCACGCGGAACGGCCCCGAGAAGCTTCCCGGGGCCGTTCCGCGTTCTCCGCCGCCGTCCGCGACAGCCCGCCTCCCCCTCTCCTCGCGGAGCGGAGCGCAAGGGCGCCGCGTCACGAGCCCTCCCGGCCTTTCACTGCGGCACCGACCCGCCACGAGACAGGGAGACCGGCCGCGGGTCACGGAAATGTTTGCAGCTCAGGGCAGCGTTCTACCCGTATGTCCGTCGCGCTGTGCCACCCGCGCCGTTCCCTCGCCGCCCTCTCCCGCGGCACCACCGGTTTCGTCGTCGCCCCTCACCGCCGGGCAACGTTCCACCGCTCCTCATGGAGGTTCCCGTCATGCGGCCCACCACCCGCGCGGCCTCGGTCACCGCGGTCTTCCTCGCCCTGCTCATCCTGGCGGCCTGCGGCGAGCCACCTGCCCCCCGCCCGCAGTCTCCGGCACCGGAGATCGGAGCCGCCGACATCGAGAGGGCCCTGCGGACCGAGACCACGCTGACGTTCTGGTCGTGGGTCCCCAACATGGAAAAGACGGTGGCGCTGTTCGAGCGTAAATACCCCAAGATCAAGATCAACCTGGTCAACGCCGGACAGTCCAAAACCGAGTACACCAGGCTCAGGACGACGCTGAAGGCGGGCCGTGGCTTCCCCGACATGGCACAGATCGAGTACTTCGCGCTGCCCCGCTTCGCGTTCTCCCACTTCGTGGCCGACCTCAACGTCTACGGCGCGGAGGAGCTGAAGGGGAGGTTCAGCACCTCGGCCTGGAACCAGGTGGACCTCAACGGCAACGTCTACGCGGTCCCGCAAGACACCGGCCCGATGACCATGATCTACCGCAAGGACGTCTTCGACCGGCTCGGCCTGAGACCGCCGAGGACCTGGGACGAGTTCGTGACGGTCGCCGAGAAGATCAGAAAGAGAGACCCCCGCGTCTTCATCACCAGCGTCGACCCGACCGACCCCGGCACCACCGACAGCCTGATCTGGCAGGCGGGCGGGCGGCCGTTCGCCATCGAGAACGCCACGACCATCCGGATCGACCTGCAGGACAAAGGTGCCAGGCGGTGGGCGAGGCTGTGGACGAGACTATCCCGGGAGAAGCTCGTCGAACCGGCCGCGAGCTGGAACGGCGCGTGGTGGCGGAACATGGCCGGCGGCAGGTACGCGCTGTGGCTGACGGGCGCCTGGGCCCCCGGTGTCATGGAGGGCGCCATCCCGTGGACCGGGGGCAGGTGGCGCGCCGCGCCCCTCCCCGGCTGGGACGCCAGAAAGCCGGTCAACGCGGAGAACGGCGGCTCCGGCGTGTCCGTGCTCTCGGAGAGCAGACACCCGCTCGCCGCCTACGGCTTCGCCCGGTGGCTGAACTCCGACCCCGAGGCGGTCAGGTCGCTGAGCACCGTCTCCGGAGTGTTCCCCGCGACGACCGAGCTGATGAGGAGCCGGGAGTTCCTCGACCTCAAGATCCCGATCCTGGGCGGCCAGCGGGCCAACAGGCTGTTCGCCAAGGGCTCCGCGCAGGTGGCGGAGGGCTGGCATTACCTGCCGTTCCAGCTCTACGCCAACAGTGTCTTCGGCGACAGCGTGGGCCGGTCGTTCTCGAATGCCACCGACCTCAACGCCGGCCTGAGGGCCTGGCAGTCGCGGATCGGCGCCTACGCGCGACGGCAGGGCTTCAAAGTCTCCCCTGCACCATGAGTTCTCCACCGGCGCCTCCACGGCCGGAAACACCATCGGAGACATGTGGTGGCCGCGGGAGGGGAGGCCCCGTGCGGCGTCGGCCCGATGGCGCGACGACGACCTCCGCGGGCCGGACGGCCTCACGGTGACCTCACCGTGGAACCCACGGGCCGCGGGTACCCCGCCCGGGACGGTCCCCGGGCGGGGCGGGATCAGGCGGTGATGTCCTTGCCCGTGAAACGGGCCCAGGCGATGGAGCCGAAGACGACGATGTAGGCGGCGAAGACCAGCAGGCCCTGTCCCATCTCGCCGGTGGCCACCGGATCCCGCAGGACGCCGTCGAAGCCGCTCCACCAGTCGGTGAGCAGGTAGGGCCGGATCACGGACAGCTGCGGGATGACCCCCAGCACCTGGGCCACGATGACGAGGACCACGGTCGAGGCGATGGCCCCGATCGACACCTCGGTCAGGGTCGACAGGGCCAGCGCGACGGCGCCCAGAGCGGCCATGCCGGCGGTGACGTACAGGACGACGACGCCGATCCGCAGCACGCCGTCGAGGAAGGGGATCGTGCCTCCCGACAGCAGCGTGATCGGACCGGCGGGGAACAGCAGCAGGCCGACGAGCAGCGCGGACAGCGCCACCACGGCGACGGCGGCCAGGCAGAAGACGACGACGCCGGCGTACTTGACGGCCAGCAGGCGGCCCCGGCCGGCCGGGGCCGCGAGCAGGTAGCGCAACGTGCCGATGCCCGCCTCGCCGGCGATCGAGTCCCCGGCGACGACCG
Source organism: Streptosporangium sp. G11 (assembly GCF_051192615.1). Classification (NCBI taxonomy): domain Bacteria; kingdom Bacillati; phylum Actinomycetota; class Actinomycetes; order Streptosporangiales; family Streptosporangiaceae; genus Streptosporangium; species Streptosporangium sp. G11. The sequence continues at coordinate 22,723 of NZ_JBPJUQ010000041.1, read as the reverse complement.
CGACGGCGACCGGCAGCAGCAGCTGCACCAGGACCGAGAGCGCGGCGAAGGTGAGGAACAGCCCGTTCCCGGTGACCTGCTCGAAGATGGCCGGCCCGCCACCGCCACCGCCACCCCCGTCCCCCATGGATCCGCTGAACATGCGCAGCGCGATCCCGATCAGCGCCGGGATCACGGCGAGCACGGCGAGCATGGCGATGTTCCTCGGCCGCCGGAAGGTCAGGCCGATCTCCGAGCCGAGCAGCCGCAGCCACGCCCTGGTGGCGCCCACGGCTCGCGCGGGAGGGATCCGGCCTCCGGAGGCGCCCCCGCCGGAGACAGGACCCGCCGGGGCCGGCCCCGCGGCGGAGCCGGTTCCCGGGGCCGCCCCCGGCACCGGACCCGGCATCGGACCCGCTCCCGGGGCCGCCCCCGGCACCGGATCCGCTCCAGGGGCCGAAGGGGCGCCGGTCACGGTCCGCGGCTCCCGGCCGTCCGCGGGGGCCGTCTCCGTCGCGAGGCCCGTCCCTCCGGCAGGCTCCTCGGAGGTGGTGCGTATGGCGTTCTCGGTGGACACGGCTTCCTTCCCGCTAACCGTCGACATCGAATCCCTCCCCGGTCAGGCCCACGAACATGTCCTCAAGGCTGGGCCGCTGGACGGCGAGGCCGCGGACGGCGACCCCGTCCGCGACCAGGGCGGCGCACACCCGCTCCGCCGCGCCGGTGCCCAGCGCGGCACTGACCTCGCCGTCGCCGAGGCGGATCTCCGGCAGGCCGAGCCCGGCCAGCACGGCCGCCGCCTCGACGGTGTCGGGGGTCTCCACCCGGATCCTGACCGTCTCCCCCGCGCGCAGCTCGGCGATGGATCCCTGGGCGACGAGCCGCCCGGTCCGCATGACGGCGATGTGCGAGCACATCTGCTCCACCTCGGCCAGCAGGTGGGAGGAGACGAACACCGTCGCCCCCTCGGCGGCGATCTCCTTGACCAGGCCGCGCACCTCGCGGGTGCCCTGCGGGTCCAGGCCGTTGGTCGGCTCGTCGAGGATCAGCAGTTCCCTCGGGCCGAGCAGCGCGGCGGCGATGGCCAGCCGCTGCCGCATGCCGAGCGAGTAGGCGCGGTAGCGCTTGCCGGCCGCGGCGGCCAGGCCCACCCGTTCCAGCGCGTACCCGATCCTGGCCGAGACGGTGCGCGGGTCGGCCGACGGGTCGGCGGCGTCGTAGCGGCGCAGGTTGGCCTCGCCCGACAGGTAGGGGTAGAAGGCCGGCCCCTCGACCAGGGCACCCACCCTGGGCAGCACTCCGCCCGCGCCCCCGGGCATCGGCGTGCCGAGCAGCCGCCAGCTCCCCGCCGTCGGGGCCACCAGCCCGAGCAGCATGCGGATCGTGGTGGTCTTGCCCGAGCCGTTGGGGCCGAGGAAGCCGAACACCGACCCGCCGGGTACGGCCAGGTCGAGGGCGTCCACGGCCACCTGGCCGCTCCCGAAGCGCTTGGTCAGCCCGCTGGTGACGATGGCGAACTCCCCGTCGGCGGCGGGAACCGGCGCGGGTCTCTCGGCCGTCAGGACGGCGCCCTCGCCCGTCCTGCCGTCCCCGGCCTCGCCGGTCCCGCCCTCCGGGGCCCCGCCGATCCGGTTCTCTCCGTTCCCGCTGTTCCTCGCGTCCTGGACGATCGGCACTTCTCCCCCACTGCTCGTCGGTTCCGGGACGGCCGCGCGGCCGTCCCGCCTGATCTCGCGCACCGGACGTTCGCGAGCGCCCACGAACACCCGTGAACGCGCCGAACGCGCCGGATTCCCTGAGCGGTCCGCGGGGCCCGGACGGCGTCCCCGATTCGCGCCGCCGGGCCCCGTCCCCGCATCTCGCACGCGGGATGCGGGGACCCCGCCGGGAGCCTGGGCCGAAGAGGCGTCAGGCCCCCGGCACCGGGCTCACTTCTGACCGGCCGCCTCGGACAGCTTCTCCGGGGTGACGGCGCCGACCAGCAGACGGCCGTCGTCGGTCAGCAGCGCGGAGACCAGCTTGGTCTGGATGACCTTGCCGCTGCCCCACGTGCCGCTGATCGGCTTGGCCGACTGCAGCAGGGCGTCGGTGATCGCACCGGCGTCCTGCCCGGCGGGGGCCTCACCCTGTGGCGCCGAGGTCAGCTTCTCCATCTCGGAGGCGGGGATCACCGCGACGGTGGTCCAGCCCCGGCCGACGGTCTTGGTCTTGTCCTTGATCTCCTCCCCCTCCTTGAGCCGCTCGCCCTGCGGCGCCCCGTGCCCCTCGGTCAGCTCGCCGATCGACGTCTCCTCGACCTTGGCCCCCGCGGGCGGGGTGAAGGTGAAGTTCTCCGCGGCGGGCGGGGAGAACGTGACCGAGGTGAAGCCGACCTCGAAGGCGGGCTCGGCCGCGCTCCTGGCGTACACCTGGATTCGCAGCGGGACGAAGGTCTCACCGTCCAGCGCCAGCTTGACCTCCTTGACCAGGGACGAGGGGTCCTTGGGCGCCAGGACGAGCTGGTAGGCCGCGCGGTCGGCGACCTTCTCGGTGCTGGTCACGCTGACGGTGGTGTCGGCCCCGACCTGCCCCAGCAGCTTCTGGGCGAGCTGCTGCGGCGTGGTCGCCGTGGGCAGCGCCTCGTGGGCCCGGCCGGTCCCGTCGCCCGGCCCTCCGGCACCCTCCGTGTTCCCGGCCTTGACGCGGGTGGCCTTGTTGACGTCGCTCTGCCACAGCCACACCTGGTCGCCGTTGACGATCAGGTCGGTCTCGCTCATCCGTCCGGGGAGTGCGAAGCGGACCTTGTCCTCGCCGCCGTACCAGACCTTGAGCTCGTGCGAGCCCGCCAGCAGGGCCGCGGGCGAGGATCCGCCCATCTCGGGCACCCCGGGCAGCCCGGGAAGCCCGAGCGAGGCGGTCTGCATGACGGTGCCCGACATGGGCTTCAGCCCGGCCTGACTCGCCTGGGCGGCGCTCGCCAGCAGTTGCTCCGCGGTGCGCTCGGGTAGTACGGGATCCCCCTGGACGGCGGCGATGACCGGTCCGGCTCCGATGGCTCCGGCGACCACCGCGATCGCGGCGACCGGCACGGCCCACCTCACCGCGCGGCCCCGTCTCGCTTGCTCAGACATCTCATTCCTCCACGGTATGCCGTCAATCCCTGTCGACAGCAGCCTGCGTGACGGGTCCTGTGCCGAAGCTGAGACAGACTGAGAGTGTTCACAGCCTTCTCAGCCGCCTCTCAGGCCGGGTGGTCGAGGATGGGCACGTCCGAGGTGGTGGAAGGGGCAGTCATGCGGGTTCTCGTCGTTGAGGACGAGCGGAGGATGGCCGCCGCCCTGCAGCGTGGTCTGCAGGCCGAGGGGTTCGCGGTCGATCTCGCGCACGACGGGGAGGACGGCCTGCACCAGGCCAGGTACGGTGAGTACGACGTCGTGGTGCTGGACATCATGCTGCCCAGGATCTCCGGCTACAACGTCTGCAAGCAGCTGCGGGCCGAGGAGAACTGGGTTCCGATCCTGATGCTGTCGGCCAAGGACGGCGAGTACGACATGGCCGACGGGCTCGACCTCGGCGCCGACGACTACCTGACCAAGCCGTTCTCGTACGTGGTGCTGGTGGCCAGGCTGAGGGCGCTGCTGCGGCGCGGGGCGAATCGGCGCCCGGCCGTGTTGAAGGCCGGGGATCTGGCGCTCGACCCGGCGCGACGGCGCGTCACCAGAGGCGAGACGCCGGTGGAGCTGACGCCCAGGGAGTTCGCGCTGCTGGAGTTCCTGCTCCGCCACCACGATGAGGTGGTCTCCAAGACGGAGATCCTGGAACACGTCTGGGACACCTTCGACACCGATCCCAACGTGGTCGAGGTCTACGTCGGCTACCTGCGGCGCAAGATCGACGTGCCGTTCTCCAGGAACGCGCTGCAGACGGTGCGGGGAGCGGGATACCGGCTGGCCGGCGATGGCGGCTGATCCGGCCCCCCGGGACCGCGAGGACCCCCGGGAGCGGCGGGACCGCCAGAAGCCACGGGACCGCCGGAAGCGGTCCGCCACCGGGGCCGGCCCGGGTTCCCGTACCTCCCCGGCCTCCCCGACCTCCCAGGCCGACGCGGTCGCGCACGGAGGAGGGCGCGCGGTCGGCCGGTGGCGGCGCAAGAGCCTGCGCTTCCGGCTGACGGCGGTCGCCTCGGCCGTGCTGGCGGTGGCGCTGGTGGTCTCGGCCTACGTGATGATCACCGTGCTCGGCAACGCGCTGCTGGCCACCATCGACGACGCGATCTACCAGCGGGCCAGGAACACGGTCTCGCTGGCCGACGCCGGGCGGCTGCCCGACGAGATGACCTCGCCGGACGGCACGCTCCTGCAGGTGATCGACGGCGCGGGGCGGATCACCCACACGACCACCGGCACCGACAGGCTGGTGCCACTGCTGAACGCCCGGGAACGCGCGGCGGCGATCGGCGGGGGCGAGGCGCGCTTCCTGGACGGCAAGCCGTACGGCATCCCGCACATGCTCCGCGTCCGGGTGCTCAGCGCCGACCGGGGGCAGACGGTGATCGCGGCGCGTCCCTTCAGCGAGGTGCAGACCAGCATCTCCACGGCCGGGCACGTGCTGGTCGTCGGCACGCCGTTGCTGCTGGTCCTGCTCGCGGGAGCCAGCTGGGTGATCATCGGCGGGACCCTGCGGCCGATCGCGGCGCTGCGCCGGGGCGCGGACGAGATCACCGACACCGCCCGCTCACGCCGCCTGCCGGTGCCCGAGGCGCGCGACGAGGTGCACAGCCTGGCCACGACGCTGAACGCGATGCTGGCCCGGCTGGAGAAGGCCGGCATCCGGCAGCGGGCCCTGGTCTCGGACGCGGCGCACGAGCTGCGCAGCCCGCTGGCGAGCATCCGGCTCCAGCTGGAGGTGGCGCTCGGCCACCCCGAGGGGCAGGACTGGCGGGAGACGGCCGAGGGCGTGCTGGAGGACACCATGCGCCTGTCGCGGCTGGCCGAGGACCTGCTCTCGCTGGCCCGCCTGGACGAGCGCGGCGGCACGCCCGCGCGAGGGGAGCCGGTGGAGCTGGACCAGCTGGTCCCGCAGACCGTGGAGCGGTACGGCGACGCCGTCACGGTGAGAATCGCGGACGTACCGGTAAGCGGATCGGAGAGCGGACAGGGGGCCAGACGGAACGGATCGGGAAACGGACCGGGGAACGGGCCCGGTGCGGTCGCCGGCGAGCCGGAGGGCGGGCCGATCAGGGTCACCGGGGACGCGCTGGATCTGGGCCGGGTGCTGGTCAACCTGGTCGACAACGCGCTGCGGCACAACAGCGCCCCCGTGGTGGTCGAGCTGCGGGCCGAGGGGGCCGACGCCGTGCTGACCGTCACCGACGACGGGCCGGGCATCCCCGAGGCCGACCGGGAGCGGGTGTTCGACCGGTTCACCCGGCTGGACAGCGCGCGCAGCCGCGACGAGGGCGGGGCCGGGCTGGGCCTGGCCATCGTGCGCGAGACGGTCCACGCCCACGGCGGCGCGGTCCACCTGGAGGACGCCCGTCCGGGCCTGCGCGCGGTCGTACGGCTTCCGCTGTCCTGACCGGGGCGCGGGTCACCCGCCCAGCCGGGTGACCGCCCCGCCGAACACCCGTTCCGGACGCCGGGTCGCGCGGTGCCGCCGGATCCCCGTACGGCACGATTCGTGTGATGCTGGCACTTTCCCGGCACGCGTGAGCCGTACCCCCCGAGGAGACCGATGAGCCTGCCTGACAAGGGCCGCAGCACCGAGGATCTGCTGGCCGAGATCACCCGCCTCAAGCGGGACGACCTGCCGGTGCGCGGCGGCAAGGTGACCGCGTACGTCTACGACACCGGGCGGCCCGAGGTGCACGAGGCCGCCGCCAGGGCCTACTTCGAGATGCTGGAGGTCAACACCCTCGACCCGACGGCCTTTCCCAGCGTGGTGGAGATGGAGAAGCAGGTCGTCGGCGCGGTCGCCGAGCTGCTCGGCGGGGGTTCGGGCATCTTCACCAGCGGCGGCACCGAGTCGGTCATGCTGGCGGTGAAGGCCGCGCGGGACGCGCGGGAGACCGTGGGGCGCCCCCGGATGGCGGTCCCGGTGACCGCGCATCCGGCCTTCCACAAGGCCGCCCACTACCTGGGGCTCGTGGTGGACGCCGTGCCGGTGGACCCGGTGACGTTCCGCGCCTCCCCCACGGGCATCGAGGCCGCGATCACCGAGGACACCGTCCTGGTGGTCGCCTCGGCGCCGTCCTACCCCCAGGGCGTGATCGACCCGGTCGCCGAGATCGCCGGGATCGCCGCCGCGCGCGGCGTGCCGTGCCACGTGGACGCCTGCGTGGGCGGGTGGCTGCTGCCGTGGCTGCGCGAGGCCGGGGCGGACGTCCCGCCCTTCGACCTGTCGGTACCGGGGGTCACGTCGCTCTCGTGCGACCTGCACAAGTTCGGCTACGCGCCCAAGGGCGCCTCGGTCGTGCTGTTCGCCGACCCGGCGATGAGGCGCAGGGCCTACTTCGCCTCGGCGTCGTGGCCCGGCTACACGGTGATCAACGCCACCGTGCAGAGCTCGAAGTCCGCGGGCCCGCTGGGCGGGGCGTGGGCCACCTTCCAGGCGCTGGGCCGGGAGGGCTACCTGGAGCTCGGCCGCACCACCCTGGCGGCGGCCCGCGAGCTCCGCGAGGGCATCGCGAAGATCCCGGGGCTGCGGGTGCTCGGCGACCCGGAGTCGACGCTGGTCGCCTTCGGCTCGGACGGGGGCGGGGACGGGGACGGGGTGGACGTGTTCGTGCTGTCGGACGAGGCCAGGAAACGCGGGTGGTTCCTGCAGCCGCAGCTGTCCTACGCGGGTATCCCGGCCAACATCCACATCACGGTGACCGGGGTGACCCTGCGGGGCGTCGAGGCGATGCTGGAGGTGATCGCGGAGGCCGCGGAGGCGGCGCGCGAGCGGGGTCCCGCGGAGCTGCCGGAGGGGCTGGTGGAGCTGGTGGCGGGCCTGGACCTGGACGCGCTGGACGACGCCGCCTTCGGCGAGCTCGCGGCGGCGGTCGGGGTGGACCTGGGCGGCTCGGGGCAGCCGGAGATGGCCGTGGTCAACGCGGTTCTCGACGCCCTTCCCGCCGACCGGCGAGAGGCGATCCTGATCCGCTTCCTTTCTGTTATCTACTCCTGATTCCTCGCGTACAACTACATAACAAATTGATTTACTTCAGTCATGATATTGCAGTAAATATCACGCTGGCCGACGATGGGGACGCTCCACCGCCGCCCGGGATCCCCGACCGGGATGCCGGGCCCACCCCCTCCAGGAGGTCCGCGAACATGAGCAAGGCCCCCGCCATCCGATTAGCGGGCTTGGTCACCGCCGCACTCCTGCTCGCCCTCGGGTCGGTCACCCCGGCCTCGGCGCGGCAGCACACGGGTTCCACGGAATCCACCGGTTTCATCGCCAAAGCAGACAGCGCGACCGCGCTCCCCGACAGCTACATCGTGGTCCTCAAGGGTCAGTTCAGCCGCGTCGACCGCGAACGCCGGGCACGCGAGGTCGCCGAGGGCGAGGGCGCGCAGGTCAGCGCCGTCTACCAGCGCGCCATCAACGGCTTCGCCGTCCGGGCCAGCGAGGAGCAGGCCCAGCGGATCGCCGCGCGGTCCGACGTCGCCTACGTCGAGCAGGACCAGGAGTTCACCCTGGTCAACCAGGCCGTGTCCTCGTGGGGCCTGGACCGGGTCGACCAGCGGAACCTGCCGCTCGACGGCAACTACACCGCGCCGAACACCGGTTCCGGCGTGCGGGCCTACATCATCGACACCGGCATCCGGGTCACCCACTCCGACTTCGGCGGGCGGGCGCAGGCCGGACGCGACGTCTACGACGACGACAACGACGTGGCCGACTGCAACGGCCACGGCACCCACGTCTCGGGAACGGTCGGCGGCGGCCAGTACGGCATCGCCAAGGCCGTCACGCTGGTCGGCGTGCGGGTGTTCGGCTGCGGCAACAGCACGTCCACCTCGATCATCATCGAGGGCGTGGACTGGGTCACCGCCAACGCGGTCAAGCCGGCCGTGGCCAACATGAGCCTGGGCGGCAGCGCGAGCGCCACGCTCGACACCGCGGTCTCCAACTCCATCGCCTCCGGTGTCGTGTACGCGCTCGCCGCCGGCAACGAGAGCACCAACGCGTGCACCCGTTCCCCCGCGCGGCTTCCCGCCGCGATCACGGTGGGCGCCACCACCAACACCGACGCCCGCGCGTCCTACTCCAACTTCGGCACCTGCCTGGACCTGTTCGCCCCCGGCTCCGCCATCACCTCGGCCTGGAACACGAACGACACCGCCTCCAACACGATCAACGGCACCTCGATGGCCTCCCCGCACGTCGCGGGCGCGGCGGCGCTGATCCTCAGCGGCAGTCCCACCGCCACCCCCGCGCAGGTGCGCGACACGATCGTCACCAACGCCACGCCCGGCGTGGTGACCAGCCCCGGCACCGGATCGCCGAACCTGCTGCTGTACGTCGGAGGCGGCGGCCCCGGCCCCGGGCCCACCGTGGTCTACTCCGACGACTTCGAGGCCGAGCGCGGCTGGGCGGTCAACCCCGGCGGCACCGACACCGCGACCACGGGCCGCCTCGAGCGCGGCGACCCGGGACAGACGTCGAGCAGCGGCGTGACCACCCAGCCCGGCACCACCCCCAGCGGCACGTACGGGCTGGTCAGTGGCGCGGCGGCCGGATCGAGCGCGGGCGAAGGCGACATCGACGGCGGCGTGACGAGCGCCCAGTCGCCGGCGATCACGCTGCCCGCGAGCGGGACGCTCACGCTGTCCTTCTCCTGGTACCTCGGCCACCTGAACAACGCGAGCAGCGCGGACTACGTCCGGGTCCGCGTGGTCGGCACCACGACCACGACCGTGCTGAACCAGACCGGTGCCGCGTCCAACCGCGCCGCCGCCTGGGCCACCGCCACGGCCAACATCTCCGGCCACGCCGGGCAGGTCGTCCGCGTCGTCGTGGACGCGGCCGACGCCTCCGGAGCGAGCCTGGTGGAGGCCGGGGTCGACGACGTCAAGATCACCTCACAGTAGACCTTCCTGGAGTGCGAGGCGCGCCCCCGCCTCGCGATCGGGCCACCCGTTCCCCCCGACGGGTGGCCCGATCCGTTCCTCCCCCGGGGCCCGGCCCGTCCCTCCTCGGGGCGGGCCGGACCCCGAGGCGGATGTCCTGTTCATCCTTCTGCGCGTAGGCCCCGAGGCGGGTCCGGTCCGGCTCTGATCCTGCCTGCCCCCTGGCCGGTCGGGGCGGCGGACGACGCTCTACGAGAGCCTGATCCCGCCGATCACGGCCACCAGGCGGGGCTCGTCACCGGCGGCCACCTCCAGCTCGACCCCGAGTGCGGCCAGGTCCGCGGCGACGGCCGCGGGGTCGGGGTGGCGGGCGGTGAGGGAGGTCAGCTCCACCACGGGCAGGCCGCGCTCGGCGGGGTGCGCCGTGCTCCCCCAGTCGATCAGGAACGGGACCAGGCCGTCGCCGGTGTCGTCGGGCGAGGATGTGAGGCGCCACTCCAGCAGCTCCCCCTGCGGGGTACGGCGCGACATCGGGTGGATGTCACCCGGCTCGTAGCCGCGCTCACGGGCCCGCGCGACGGCCGCGTCGAGGTCGGCCGGGTGGATCGCCCAGGTGACCAGGCGCGGGCCGGGCAGCAGGTCGAGGCCGAACGGCCGGGCGAGGCCGGGATCCGGCTGGTCGGGGTCGGGGCCGATGATCTCAAGGTAGCGGTGCCCGCCCAGGCCCAGCAGGTAGTTGCGGGTGCCCAGCCCCACGTGGCGTCCGCCCTCGGCGGGCTCCACGCCGAGCAGGTCCGCGATCTCCCGTACGGTCGCGTACAGGTCGGGGGTGGCGTAGACGAGGTGGTCGAGCAGTTCTTCCGGCATGGGTCGGGCTCCCGTCCGTGCTTGCGGCGGGCGGCGCGGCGCCCGCTGGAGAGGTGTACTCGCGGTTCGAGGCGAGGCGGGCGTCGTCACCGCCGCCCGCACCGGCACCGTCACGGGCGTCGGCGCGGTCCGGCGGAGGCGAGGAGGGCGAGGGCTGCGCGGGGGTCATCGGCGGCACCGTCGTCGGCACCGTCACCGGCGCAGTCCTTGGACGGTGGCGAGGGCGGCGCGGGCGGACGCGGCGTCGTGGACCCGGAAGACCCGGGCGCCCTGCCAGGCGGAGACCGCCAGCGTGGCCATGGTCCCGGCGTGGCGCTCGTCCACCGGCAGGCCGCCGAGGGTCTCGCCGACGAAGTCCTTGTTGGAGACCGCCACGAGCACCGGCCAGCCGGTGGCGACCATCTCGTCCAGGCGGCGGCTGACCTCCAGGGAGTGCCAGGTGTTCTTGCCGAAGTCGTGCGCCGGGTCGATCAGTATCGACTCCCTGGGCACCCCCGCGGCGACGGCGCGCTCGGCGAGGTCGACGGTGTAGCCGATGACGTCGGCGACCACGTCGGCGTAGGCGATACGGTGCGGGCGGGTGCGCGGGGTCACGCGCCCGGCGTGCGCGCAGACCAGGCCGATGCCGTGCTTGGCGGCGACCCCGGCCAGTTCGGGGTCGACCCCGCCCCAGGTGTCGTTGAGAAGGTCCGCGCCCGCCTCGGCGACGACCTCGGCGACCTCCGCGCGCCAGGTGTCGACGCTGACGATGAGCCGGGGGTGACGACGCCTGACCTCCGCGACCAGGTCGGCCACCCGGCGGATCTCCTCGGCGGGATCGACCTCGTCGCCGGGACCCGCCTTGACGCCGCCGATGTCGACGATGTCCGCGCCTCCCGCGACGGCACCGTCCACCGCCTCCAGGGCAGCCGCGAAGCCGTACGTCCTCCCCTTGTCGAAGAAGGAGTCGGGGGTGCGGTTGACCACCGCCATGATCGCGAACTCGCCGGGCCGGAACTCACGGCCGCGCAGGCGCAAGATAGTCATCGAGACCGAGCCTATAACCCGGTGTCGGAGAGGACGGCGCTCCCACCTGCGCCGCCTCTGGGGGGAAACTTAAGGAAACCAGTAAAAACTGACGAGCCCCGGCGTCCTTACGCGGCCGACCCACTTTCGGCCACGGACAGGAACTCCTGGGCGATGGCGGGCAGCCGCCGTCGCGCGTGAACAATGGCGATCACCCGGCGGACCGAGGGATCGAGGGTGCGGACCACGAGCCCGGCGCGGGCGGCCTGCTCGGCCATCCCCCGGTACCAGAGCATCGAGGCCGTACCCGAACGGACGGTGCTCAGCCAGTTGCCGCGCTCGTCGAGCTGCGTCGCCACCACGGGGGCCACACCGTGCTTGGCGAAGAGCGCGTCGAACTCCCTGCGCCGGGAACTGCCGGGAACCGGCAGCACCAGCCGCATGCCGTTGAGTCTCCTCATCGGCACCGGGTCGGGCAGGTCCACGCCGGGCGGGGAGATCAGCACGATCTCCTGGCGCTCCAGCGGATGGCTGACCAGATCGGTGGGGACGGGCAGGTCCGTCAGGCCGAGGTCGGCCCGCTGGTCCCTGATGGCGCTCACCACGCCGTCCCGCCCGTCACAGCGGACGATGTGAATGCGTACCCCGGGATGTTCGGCGGTGTACGCGGGGAGGAGGCGTCCTGCCAGCCCCGGTTCGAGGCTCGGTATCGAGGCGATGCGGAGCTCCGCCTCGGACGCGTGGCCGTGCGTGGACAGTGCCTCGATCTCGCGGACGGCGTCGAGTGCCTCCCGGGCCAGTTTGACCACCCGGCGTCCCTGCGCCGTGACGACCACGCCACGTCCGGAACGTGCGAACAACGTCATCCCGAGCTCTCGTTCCAGATCCCTGATCGCACGGGAAAGGGCAGGTTGTGCGATGTACAGCGATCTGGCCGCGTCGGTCATGGTGCGATGCTCCGCTGTCGCGACCACATAGCGGAGCTGCTGCAGATTCATGATTTGAAGCTAGGTCACGGGCCCTGGATCGGTCCGGTACATCGCGGAGATCACCTCGGATGATTTCGGAATGTAATCGAATGCAGCGACATCCGTGACGGATGATAAATCAGTATGCTTACGCCCCAAATTCGGCAAAAGTCCGGACCTGTAGCTCATACCGGACGCTCGGGTTAACGGGGAGACAGCGTGACAGGCAACGGGCAGTACCCTCCACCACCCCCTCCGCCACAGGGGCAACCACATCAGGCACCGCCCCCGTGGGCGGCTCAGGGCCATCCCCAGCCGCCACCACCGGGGTACGCGCAGCAACCACCGCCGGGACAGGGGCACCCGGCGCCGGGAGGACAGGGATATCCGCGTCTGCCCGCCTATTCAGGGCAGGGACACCCGCCACCGGGACAGGGAGGCCCACCGGCGCCGCCACCGGGACAGGCGGGATACCCGCCGGCACCACCGCCGGAACAGATGGGATACCCGCCGACACCACCGCCGGGACAGGCGGGACATCCATCGGCACCACCCAGACAGGGAAACCATCCAGCGTCGCCGCCGGGGCACGGGAGCCACCCGGCGTCGCCGCCAGGACAGGGATTCCCTCCCGGATACGGGTACCCGCCCGCTCCCCGGCAGCAGCCACCACCCCCGCCCGGCCAGGGGTACCCACCCCAGGGCCACCCTCAACCGCCGCCCCCGCCCCCGCCTGGTCAGGGATATCCGCCCCAGGGCCACCCCCAGCCACCACCCCCGGGATATCCGCCACGGTTCCAGCCACCGCCACCCCCGCCACCACCCCCGCCGGCGCCTCCGCGGCAGCCACCGCCGGGGCAGGGGTACTCGCATCCGCCCACGCGGCCCGGCGGGCAGACGCCGTACGGCCATCCGGCCCCGCCACCGCCACCGCCGCCGGACCCCCGGCAGCGGCATGCCCACCCGCCGCCGCAGTGGCAGCCGCAGCGCCCTCGCTCCAACGCCGGGGCGATCATCGGCGGGATCTTCGGCGTGGTCGCGCTGCTGTTCGTCGGGCTCGTGGTGATGGGCGCGGTGATCAAGAGCAACCGTCACTCGGATCCGGTCTCGCCGATCGCGGTCCGGCCGCTGCCCACCCTGGCGAGCAGGCCGTCCTACACCCCCACCGCGGAGCCGAGGCGGACGACGGCCTCCTCCGACATCTCGGAGGACACGATCGCGCCCCCGGCCAAGGTGCGGGTCACGCTCAACACCAGCCTGGAGAGCAACACGCTCTACCGGGCCGGAGGCCTTCCCAGGGTGCACTGCCCGGCGGGATCGGCCAGCATCTACAGCCACAGCCAGCTCAAGGCGCTGATCCTCAAGACGTCCAGGTGCATGGACAAGGGCTGGTCCCAGATCATGCGCAAGCAGGGCATGGACTGGCACCGGCCGGGCTACGCCCTCACCGCGACGAGGGGCCGCGGCGCCTGCGGCGACTTCCCCTCGCGGGGCAGCACGGTGCCGTACTACTGCCCGCGCAACACCACCATCTACGCCTCGACCACGGCGATGATCAGGGGGGCGGGCGACTCCGGCGGGTACGGCGCTCTCACCGACTGGCACGGCGGGGTCATCAGCATGATGGCGCACGAGTACGGGCACCACGTGCAGCAGATGTCGGGGCTGTCCACCACCTGGTGGCAGAAGTCGCTGCGTTCCGGCAGCCGGAGCGGGAGGCTCGCGCTCGGCCGCCGGTTCGAGCTCCAGGCGACCTGCTTCGGCGCGATGTTCATGCGCTCGGTCGCGGCCAGCTACCCGGTGACCCCGGCCCGGCGCAACACCCTCTACTACTTCTACTCCCGCGTCGGCGACTGGCCCGGCCGTCCCCGTGACCACGGCTCTCCGGCGAACAACAACCGGTGGTTCCGCCAGGGCTACGAGAAGAACAAGGCGTTCCAGTGCAACACCTGGTTGGCGCCGTCCTCATCGACGTCTTAGGCGACGTCACGACTTAAGGGATCATTCACCACAGATTAGCTATCTGTCTGTCATGTCCAGGTATGGGGACTAGAATCCTGGCAAATTCCGTTCAATCGGGGAACCTTGGCTGTTTTGCCAGGTAGACCGGGGCAAAACGTAGTAGGAAGCGGTGTGACGATGCGCCTTGGGCAAGACTCGGGGGATCTCGCCGGCGACAGTGGGAAACGGCGCCCCCGGCGCCGCAGCGGAGGCCAGGGCGCGGGCCGCGGCGGCGCGCAGGGTCCGGCCGAGACGCAGATCCCCCCTGGCCCACCCGGCACGCCACAGGCACGTGCACAGGCGAAGGGCGCTCCCACCGGTCAGGAGGCGCCCTCCTCCCGGGACGCGCACAACGGGCCTCGGGTGGCTCCCGACCTGGTCCAGGGGATGCCGGACGGGCGGGGGACGCCCCCGCAGACCCCGCCCGGCGTACGGGGCGCCGCCAACGGGCAGGGGGCGCCCTCCTTGCAGGGCGTACCCAACGGGCAGGGGGCGCCTCCCGCGCACGACGTACGCAACGGACAGGAGACCCTTCCCCCGCGCGGCGCGGGGGAAGGGCAGGCCGTACGCAACGGGCAGGCCGCGCGCGACGGGCAGGAGACCCTTCCTCCCCCGGGCGCGCTCGCCGGCCAGATGACATCCCCCTCGCAGGCCGGGGCGGCCCCGCGGCCCGGCCAGGCCGCGGGGCCGGCCCAGAGCCAGGGAACGGGCCAGACCGGGGGACCCGCCGGATCTCCGCCCGGCCCCCCCGGACCGTCCGGCCCCTCCGGGCCTCCCGGGAAGCGGCCGCGGTTCGCCAGGCCGATGACGGTCGGCGCGCTCATCGGCTGGACCGCGCTGTCGGCGGTCCTCCCCGGCGCGGCGCACCTGCGGTCGGGACACCGGCGCACCGGCTACATCCTGCTCACGATCTTCGGCGCGCTGCTGCTGGCCGCCCTGGTCGGCGGGTTCGTCATCGGCGCCGAGGGGAACGCGGGCTTCGTCGCCCGCGACAGCACGTTGATGACCGGGGCGGTCCTGGCCATCGTCGGCGCGATCGCCTGGTTCCTGCTGGTGCTCTTCTCCTACGTCTCCCTCGGGCCCGACCGGCTCAGCGGCAGGGGACAGATCGTGTCGGGCATCGCGGTCGGCGTGCTGTGCGTGTCGGTGATGGCGCCGTTCGCGCTGACCGCGAGCACCGTGCTGACCGGCAAGGAGACGGCCAACGCCATCTTCGAGAGCAACTCGGGCAACCCCACGGCCGTCCCCGTCAAGCACGAGGACCCGTGGGGCGGGCGCAAGCGGGTGAACTTCCTGCTCGTCGGCGGCGACGGCGCCGGAAACCGCGAGGGCGTGCGGACCGACAGCATGACCATGGCCAGCGTGCACGTCGCGACCGGCAACACCGCCATGTTCAGCCTCCCCCGCAACCTCCAGCACGTCCGCTTCCCGCCCGGCACCGCGCTCGGCAAGCGGTTCCCCGACGGCTTCATGCGCGAGCTGCCCAACGGCGGCCTGCTCAACGAGGTCTGGCAGTACGCCGAGGACCACCCCGAGCTGATGCCCGGGGTGAAGAACGGGCAGCGGGGTCCCCGGGCGCTCATGGACGCCATCGGCTTCACGCTCAACCTGAAGATCGATTACTACGCCCTGGTGAACATGTTCGGCTTCGCCCACCTGGTGGACGCCATCGGCGGCCTCAAGATCAGGGTGGAGCGCGACGTCCCGTGGGGCGGCCTCTACGGCACCGCCGGGACCATCAAGGCCGGATACCGCAAGCTCTCGGGCGAGGAGGCGCTCTGGTACGGGCGTTCCCGCGTCGGCAGCGACGACTTCTCCCGGATGGCCCGCCAGCGCTGCGTCATCGGCGCCTTCGCCCAGCAGGCCACCCCGTCGGTCGTGCTCACCAACTTCGCCAAGATCGCGAACGTGGCCAAGAAGATGGCCAAGACCGACATTCCCCGCGAGCTGCTGGAGCACATCATCGAGCTGGGGCTGAGGGTCAAGGACGCCAAGATCGTCAGCCTTCAGTTCGTGCCGCCGGAGTTCTACACCGGCTCGCCCGACTGGCAGAAGATCCGTACCGCGACCGCCAGGGCGCTGCGCCGGTCGCTGCAGCCCGCCCGCCGTCCCCTGGCCGCGACGGCCTCCCCCGGCACGAGCGGCGCGACGCCCGTCGCCACGCCCAAGCCCTCCAGGACGGCAGTGGGGGTCACCCCGAGCCAGACGCCCACCCAGAACAAGGCCGAGGCCGAGTCCCTGGACGAGCTCTGCGGGTTCTGACCGCCCCGCGCGAGCGGCTTCGCCCCTGACGCGGATTCGCCTCCGGCCGCCCCCGCGCGGTCACCACAGGCGTGTGGCCCGCCCTCCCGCGAAGGAGGACGGGCCACACGCTTCTCTCCGGGGTCCCGGAGCCCCGAGACCCCGAGGCTCCGGATCTCGCCGGGCGCTCAGCCGACCTTGGCCGCTCCGACGGTCCCGGCGGCACCGGCGGCACCGCCGTTCCTGGGCAGCAGGGCGAAGGCGCCCAGATAGATCAGGCCCGCCACGATCAGCAGCGCCTGGTAGCCGATGATCAGCGCCAGATACTCCAGGCAGCCGCCGACCATCGCGCCCAGCAGGTTGGCTCCGAAGGACACCGTGGCGTCCGCGGAGTCGGCGAAGCGCTTGGCGAACACCACGTTGGCCGCGAAGATCGGCAGGAACGCCACGACCACGGCGGCCACCGCGCGCAACGGCAGCGGCAGGCTCAGCAGCCAGGAGTTGGGCACCAGCCAGGCCAGGACCAGCCCGGCGAGCAGCACGCCGTACATCACGGGCAGGGACGGCACCCTGAAGCGGCGTGTCACCTCCACCGCGGCGAGCACGGCGACCAGCACCCCGCCGAACACGATCGCGTTCACCACCCAGGTGGTGCCGAACAGCAGCGCGAACCCGGTGACGCTCTTGGTCTCCAGCAGCAGGAACGCCACACCGAGCAGGAAGAGGTCGGCGTACGGGCGCATGCGCCGGTACGGACCCGCGACGGCGCGGACGGCGAACAGGCTGACGAGGAGGATCAGGCCGAGGGTGATGATGTAGATCTGCGGGATCGTCCGGTCCTTCAGGTAGAGGAAGGGCCGGTCGTCACTGGCCGGTGGCGGGGTGTCCGCGGTCGCCCCCGCCCACTCGGAGCCGCACCTCTGCGCCTCGGTGGTGAGACCCGCGGTGATCACCGCCTGCTGGCCGGTCTCGCTGACGATGTCGACGCAGGGCTTGTGGCCGAAGGCGGCCTGCATGGTGGAGCCGAGGCGGTCCACCAGCCACGTCTCGCGGTAGTAGTTGTACATCGAGAAGGCGCCGCCGGGTTTGAGGTGGTCCCTGGCCGCCTCCATCGCCTGCTGGGTGAACAGGTAGCTCTCCAGCCGCAGCGAGCTCGCCCCGGACACCAGGGTGAGCGAGTCGGGCAGCGCGAAGAGGATGAGGTCGTACTTGTCGGAGGTCCGCTCCAGGAAGGCGCGGCCGTCGGTGACGTGGGTGCTGACCCGGGGGTCGTCGTAGGGTTTGTCCGGGTGGTACGAGCGGCCGAGTTCGAGCAGCTTGGGGTCGATCTCCACGGCGTCCACGTGCTTGGCGCCCTTCGACAGCGCGATCGACACGTCGGTGCCGCTGCCCGCGCCCACGATCAGCACGTTGTCCAGCTTGCCGGAGGCCGCGCGCTCGTACGGGAGGGCGTACTGGCGCTCCCACTCCAGACGGCTCTTGGCCGGGGTGGCCTGCTGGTGCGGGATGCCGTTGACGTCGATGTTCATCAGCGGCACGTCGTTCCAGTAGCCGCGCACGTAGGTCACCTTGTAGTAGGGCGACCACAGCGCCCCGGCCGTCAGCGTCTCCGTCGCGAGGACGCCGACGACGATCAGCGACGGCACGAGCAGGGCCAGGCGGGCCCAGACCCTGCGCGGCCAGAGCAGCACCGCGTAGGCGATCGCGGCGATCGTCCCCCACACCACCGGGGGCGCGCTGAGGAACGACAGCGCGGTGAACAGCCCGATGCCGCTGAGGCTGCCGATCAGGTCGTAGCGGTAGGCCTCCAGCCGTTCGAGCTCGGGGAAGCACCGCCCGACCAGCTCGGCCGGGCCCATCAGCACGATCGCCGCCGCGGCGAAGATCACCGGCAGGATCAGCCAGGGGGGCGGGCCGCTGGCGCTCAGGCTCGTCCAGTACAGGACCCCCTCGGTCTGGCGGTCCACGGTGACAGGGAAGAGCCACACGACCAGGACCAGGACGGCCAGCACGATAGGTGAGTAGTACGGCTGCCGGGTGCTGCGTCCCACCCGGAGAAAACCGAGCCCGATACCGAGGAAGGACCCCAACAGGACGAAGTTGGTGAAGTAACTCAAATGAACGATGTTCGACCCGGTCCACCGAATCAGGGCCAGCTCCAGGAAGAGCATGAACCCACTGGCGACGATCAACCTGGGTCGTGTGCTCAGCCAGTGCGTGTGCCGGATTTCGGGGGTGAGGGGTGGAGTCATCTCCGCCTCTGCTGTCATGACGCCCAACGCTAGTGATCGGCACCCGCGCAGGGAAGGAAATCCGCGCCTGTCGTTTGTCTGGATTACGTCCTATGACTCCAGATAGGGGGTGGTTTCAACGGCTGGACGCGATCGAGGTGGATGAAGGAATGTGGGGAACCCGATCCCTCAAGTCCCGGTGGTGCACATGCGGGTCCTGCTCCAGCTCCGTCCCTCCCCCGACGTCGTGGCGGCCGTGGCCGACCCCACGGTGAGCACGACGGCGGCCGACGTCGCCGACGCGCTGCCCGGGGTCGTCGTGGACTCCTCCTTCGAACCGGTCGTCGTGCCCCGCCCGGTTCCCGCCACGGGGGGCGACCCCCTCTCGCTCAACCAGCCCCTGACGTTCTCCGTCGCCGGCGACGAGGCCTCCGTCCTGGTCCGCGGGGAGATCTCCGACGACGAGATCTCCACCCGGATCACCCTGCTGCCCGCGCTCCGCCCCGACGTCGTGGGGGTCTTCGCAGACCCGGTGATCGAGCGGGGTCTCACCTGCGGCGGAACGCCCCCGATGGGCGACTGGCGCGACGTGGAGCGGCTGCTGCACGTCGCCGAGCTCGCCCGCGAGGGCCTCGACGGCTCGGGCGTCGCGCTCGCGGTGCTCGACACCGGCATCAACGCCGCGCACGTGTCCAGGAGACTCGACCGCGGCGTGGCCCTCGACGCGCGGCGCAGCTGGAAGCCGTCGGGGGTGCGGGGCAGGGCGGGCGAGTTCCCCGTCGACCACGGCACGATGTGCGCCTTCGACGCGCTCATCGCCGCCCCGAGAGCGTCACTGATCGACGTGCCCGTGCTGCTCTCCCGGCGCCCCGGCGGCACGGCGCTGGACGGCCTGCTGTCGGACGCGGTGGCGGCGCTCGCCCACCTGCGCACCGTCCTCGAAGCCCAGCCCGCCGCCTCGCGCTCCCTGGTCATCAGCAACAGCTGGGGCTCCTTCTCCCCTGACTGGGACTTCCCCGCGGGCCACCCCGGCAACTACTCCGACAACCCGGCCCACCCGTTCAACCTGATCGTCTCCAGCCTGGAGCGGGCGGGCGCCGACGTGCTGTTCGCCGCGGGAAACTGCGGGCGCGACTGCCCCGACGGCCGGTGCGCGTACGCCGACCGGCCGATCACCGGCGCCAACTCCCACCCGCGCGTCCTGTCGATCGGCGGCGTCGACGTCCGTGGCGAGCGGGTCGGCTACTCCTCGCAGGGGCCGGGCCGCCTCACCGCCCGCAAGCCGGACCTCTGCGCCTACACGCACTTCTCCGGCTCGCGGGCCTTCGGCGACGAGGAGGCCGACTCGGGCACCTCGGCCGCGTGCCCCGTCGCCGCCGGGCTGGTCGCGGCCGTGCGCACCCAGTGGCCCTCCTCGCGCCTGTCGCCCGCCCAGCTGCGCACCCTGCTCCGGCGCACCGCCGACGACCACGGCGGCGTCGGGTTCGACCACGACTACGGCTACGGCGTCGTCGACACGGCCGGAATGCTCACCTCGTTGCGACGGCGCGCCAGACGCGTAGCGTGAGCGTATGCTCCTGATCACCGTACGGCTCCCGCCCGGCACCACGCTCACGCAGGCCATGCGGCGACTGGAGTTGCCCGAGGAGGACGTCGACACCGACTACGGCCTGGTGCTCATCGACCCCGACCAGGGCCTGTACGGCCTGCGGGTGAGCGAGTCCGCCGCCCATCGGATCGCCCCGGCGGCGGACGGCGGCCCCTACTCCGACCCGAGGATCGAGCCGTACGGCCCCCCTGGCTGAGAGGCGTCCCGGCTCCGGGGCCGTGAGGCGGGCGGTCAGGCGTTCTCGCGGTTGAAGACGCGCGTTCCCACGACGACGCAGATCGCCGAGAGGGTCACCGTCACCGCGACGCCGAGGCCGACGGTCCAGTTCACGTAGTGGCCGTTGAACAGCTCGCGCATGGCCTCCAGCACGTAGCGGAACGGTGTGGCGCGCGACAGGACGTCCAGCCAGCCCGGGGCCATCGACATCGGCAGGAACGCGCCGGACAGCAGGACCAGCGGGACGATCGCCGTGCTCATGACCGGCGCGAACACCTCGGGGTTCATGACGAGCGCGATCGCGTTGGACAGCGCGGCCAGGCTGACGCCGAGCAGGATCATCAGCAGCAGCGCGACCAGCACGCCGGGGATCTCCGCGCGCAGGCCGAAGGCGTACCCCACCACGATCAGCATGATCGACTGGATCACCAGGGTGAGCGAACTGGCCAGGACGCGGCCGAGCAGCAGGGAGACGCGGTGCGCCGGAGTGACCCGCAGCCGTTCCAGCACCCCGGCCCTGGCGTCCATGACGATGCCGAACCCGGCCAGGCCCGCGCTGAACAGCGCCACCTGAATGAGCAGGCCGGGGATCAGCGTCTCCCAGGGGCCGATCGTGACGAACAGCGGGCCGAACAGCACCAGGTAGAGCAGGGGCTGCAGGACTCCGAAGACGATCCCGGCCTTCTGCCGCAGGGAGATCCGGACGTTGTGCCGGAAGATCAGCCAGGTGTCGCGGACGACGCTCATCGCTCCCCACCCGCCGTGTGAGCCGCCTGCCGCTCGCCGTCCGTCCCGGGCGGGCCCGGCGGATCGTCTCTCAGGGAACGGCCGGTGATGGACAGGAAGACGTCGTCGAGGGTGCCGGTGCCGCCCTTGAGCTCGGCCGGGGTGCCCTGGGCGACGATCACGCCGTCGTCGATGACGAACAGGCGGTCGGCGAGAGCGTCCGCCTCGTCGAGGTAGTGCGTGGTCAGGAAGACCGTGAGGCCGAGCCTGTCGCGCAGGCTTCTGACGTGGTCCCACAGCGCGGCCCGGCTCTGCGGGTCCAGGCCCGTGGTGGGCTCGTCGAGGAAGAGCAGGGCCGGGTCGTGGACCAGGCCGAAGGCGAGGTCGAAGCGGCGGCGCTGCCCGCCGGAGAGCGCGCCGCCGGGCCGCTCCCGCAGCTCGGTGAGCCCGAACCGGTCGAGCACCCTCCCGACCCGATCGCGCGCCTCGGCCGGGCGCATGCCGTACAGCATGGCGTGCAGTTCCAGCTCCTCCCCCACCGGGTTCGCCAGGTCCGTCCCGCCGCCCTGGGACACGTAGCCGATGCGGCGCCGCACGCCCCTCGGGTCGGCGAGCAGATCGTGGCCCGCGACCGTGGCGGTGCCCCCGGTGGGACGTACCAGGGTGGTCAGCATTCGCATGGTGGTCGTCTTCCCGGCCCCGTTCGGGCCGAGGAATCCGACGATCTCCCCGGCCTCCACGACCAGGTCGACGCTCCGGACGGCCTCCACACCGCCGGGAAAGGTCTTGCTCAGAGCTGATGTCTTGATCATTTGATCGCCTCCTTTTTTAAAGTAACACTAATTTTGGAGTGACTGCAAAATTCGCGCGGCACCTAGAATGACCCCATGAGCGAGGGCCTGCGCGAGCGCAAGAAACGGGAGACCAGGCAGCGCATCTCCGACATCGCCACGTGGCTGTTCGTGACGAAGGGCTTCGACAACGTGACGGTGGCCGAGGTCGCCAGGACCGCCGACGTGTCGGTCAACACGGTCTTCAACTACTTCCGCACCAAGGAGGACCTGCTCTTCGACCGGCAGGGGGAGGTCGAGGACCTGCTCAGCAGGGTCGTCCGGGAGCGCGGGCCCGGGGAGAGCGCGCTGGGGGCGCTGCACCGCGACTTCCTGGAGGCGCTCGAGGCCCGACACCACCGCTACGGCTTCCACGAGGGAAGCGACGCCTTCACCCGCATGGTCTCCCAGAGCCCGTCACTCAACGCCCGGCTGCGGGAGATGAACGAGGCGCGGGAGCGGGCCCTGGCCAGCACGCTCGCCGACGAGGCCGGCGCCGATCCCGGCGACCTCACCCCCGCGTTCGTCGCCGCCCAGGTCAGCGCGGTGCTGCACCGGCTGATGACCCACGCCGTCGAGCGCATGCTGGCGGGCGAGAGCCTCGAGGCCGTCGCCCCCGACCTGCGACGGCACGCCGAGCGCGCCTTCGAGCTGCTGGAGTCGGGCATCGGCGACTACTGCGTCCGCCGACAGGACCTCCTTCGGGCCACCTCCGTCGGGGAGCCGGGCTAGAGCCTGTACGGAGTCGGGATCAGGACGATTCGCCTGCGCGGTGGTCTGCCGTCCCGGTAGGTCATCGCCATGGCGCGGGAGGTGCCGGCCCGCCGTCGTGGCCGTGCGAGGTCGTCACCGAACGCGGGCCGGCCGGTAGTGCCCGACATCCTCGAGGTGCTCCACCGAGGCCGGCCAGGCCGAGGACACGAACCGGCCCCGATGATCGGCCCCGCGGACGACGGGCTGGTGGCGGGCTGGTGAGGGGGCCGGAAGTCCCTGATGGACGGGTCTTTGG
>NZ_JBPJUQ010000040.1:0-95626 GCF_051192615.1 Streptosporangium sp. G11 | reverse complement strand
ACCACCGAGCACACACCGCACTCGGCGGCCACCCACCCGCCAGCCGCGTACCTAACCTCTCAGGTCAGTACACCTAGCGCCGAGGACGGAGGTCGCATGAGACCCGTACCTCTCCGCGGAGTGCTCCGGCCCATGTGGGACATCGGCCTTGGCACGCCCGAAGATGAACCCCTGCTCGGCATCGCCCGCCTCTGGGTCGAAGGTCGTGATCCGTTGCAGCCGGGCGGGTGCGGGTCGGTGAGATTGCTTCCCTTGACCTTCGAGCACTGGCGGCACCTTAAGCCAGATGATGTGGTCACCATGCA
The DNA here is from genome assembly GCF_051192615.1 of Streptosporangium sp. G11. NCBI lineage: Bacteria > Bacillati > Actinomycetota > Actinomycetes > Streptosporangiales > Streptosporangiaceae > Streptosporangium > Streptosporangium sp. G11. The sequence continues at coordinate 95,321 of NZ_JBPJUQ010000040.1, read as the reverse complement.
CGAGGCCCGAGCCCTCATCGGGACCGCGCGCATCACCGGGATCAGTCTGCCCGTGACACCCGGTTCCTAGTTGCAATCCAGCCCCGTTCAACCCAGTTCCGGAGGGACCGGTCACGCCCGTTGGTCCAGGTGGAACTGATCGGAACGGGCAAGATCAGAGCTGCTAATGCGGTTTGGGTTTGGCATCATGCCGTGCCCATTGCGTGCCTGTCAGGAGGGTGAACAAGGGGGAATCACGGGGACTTACGAACACAGCGCGACCGCCGCTGACCTGGGAAGCAGCAGGTCGGAGAGCCGCGTGCCGAGATCCTCCAAACTGGCTCCTTTGATCATCGAAAAATCGAAAGTCCACCGCCCGGCAGGCAGATGAAGAGTAAATCGTCGGGACCGCCGGTGCTCCACGCCTCGTATCGGAGATCGGGTTCCACGTTCAGGTACGTCCCGGTGTCGAAGACCAACCGCAGCGCACCGGACTTGAGGGCGACCGATGACACGATTGTCGCGCCGAAGAGAGCCAAGGCCGGTGCCACCTCCTGGCGCTCAGGGGCCAGCTGGACCGGCTCCGCATCGGGAGCGCTCAGCGGGCTGCTTGGTGAGCGTCGCCATGGACTCGATGCTTACCTGGGCGTCACCATCGAGGAGCAACGTCAACTGATAACTCACCTGGACTTGGACCACCTGCATCCCCCGGTAGGGCAGAAGCCAACGGTCTTCCAGCTCAACCAGATCCGCCGGTGTGGTCACAGTGCCGTCTGAGCGCATGACCGCTTCCCGGATCAGCGGGTCAGCAGCCGCATGATTCTTCCTCCGGAGGTTTACCGAGATCACCATCCGAAGCGTCTCGTCGCCGTGCGGAAGCACATAGGCGAGGACCTTGTACTCCTGGCCATCCTCACCGGTGACGTTCTCCCAGTCCTTGTCACCGTTCTCTTCCATCACGGCGAGCTCGTCGTAGCGCGCGACACGTCGCCACCGGTCCAGGTACTCCTCCGCGATCCCCGCCGCGACCTTCTCGTTCAGCTTCACCGGATCATCCCGCCGCCCGTGCCATTAGCGTGCCATTAGACAGGGTGACAAGGGGTCAACCACGGTCACTCACGACCGGCCGAACGCCCAGCTCAGCACCCCTGCAAGCCGTGATCCATACACTTCCCAAGCTGACAGCGCGGGTTCGATTCCCGTCACCCGCCCCACACTTCGGGGCCCAGGTCAGGGATGGATTCCCGACCCGGGCCTTAGTCGTTTCCAGGACTGTTCGATCTTCTCGGGCCATTGACGGGCCACTGGCTCCATGATCATCGTGTGGGCATCTCACCGGCATCGCCGTCGTCTCGCTTCTTCGTGGGCGGGGTCCTCGACGGTCCCCATGCGAGACGCGATCGGGTGGCGGACTCGCCAGGGTGAGGATGGCGTCAATGGTCAGGCCGGCAGTGTCTTGGATGGTGAGTTTGAGAGTGGTCTCGGCGGCGGGCGGGATGATCGGCAAGACGATCGGCTCGCCGGCGGTGAAGGACAGATTGATCACGCGCGGGACGGTGTGGCGGAACCATCCGATGCGGACCTGACGGCCGTGGGCTGGGATGCGGCGTGGGATGTGCCGCCAGGCGTCCTGGTGCACGCCCCAGTCGCTGATCGACAGCGGCGATGAGGTCAGGTGGTTCGGAGGCGGCGTCGCGGGAGTAGGGCTACCAGGCTCCGGTCCACCACGGCCCGGCGCTTCAGCACTGGGTGGAGGCTGAGTCGTAGCGAGGACCGCCGGTCAGTGGGTACAGGTGGCCGAGACGGTGATGTTGTAGATCCACCACGCGCCGCAGGGCGCGGAGCAGACCAGCGACGACGTCGTGGCGTAGCCCGTGCACGCCTGGCCCGCCGCCAGGAGCGCCGCGCGGGCAGCCTGCGAGCCGTTCTCGACAACGACATACGGGCTCGTGCCGCCGCCCTGACGGGTCTCGGTGCGCGACACGGTGTATTACAGCGGCGGGACCACGCAATTGCCCGACGCGGTCGCCTCATAGATCCACGCCGAACCGTCGGGCGCGGTGTAGAGGTGCCTGGTGGTGACAGACACGCCCGAGCAGACCTCGCCCGCCGCGGCAGCCTGCTGGTTCAGCGCGGCGCGGGCGTTGCCTTCGGCTGCTCCCCTTCCCGCCTCCGGGCTGGGGCCCCAGCCCGAGGAGGTGGCCGAGCGATAGGTAGCGGCGAGCGCGGTGGGAGCGGACAGCACCACGCCGGCGGTCAGCGTCAGGGCGATGATGAGGGCAAGGCGCAGAACCTGGGCAGGATGACGAACGCTGAGTGCCATGGTGTCCCTCTCGCGGGAGGCCGGAGGTTCGAGATCGTCACCATAAGACCGGGCAGGCCGGACCGACCAGCGCCGAGGGCGCGAGTAGGCATCCGCGCACGTCGAGACTGAAACTTTCACGCAAGCCTGCATCAGCAGGCTCGTGGCACCGGCACGGCCCTGTACCTCGGCCGGGCGGACCATCACCGTCGGCAACAACGCCAGCGTGTCGGTCACCGCGAACCTTTTACGACCGCTGATCTTCTTGCACGGCTGTCGGCCCCGGAGGGGTCAACCACGGCCACTCACGACCGGCCGAACGTTCAGCTCAGCCGCTCTACGAGACGTGATCGATGCACTTCCCAAGCTGACAGTGCGGGTTCCATTCCCGTCACCCGCTCCACTCACGAAAGCCTAGGTCAGGACGTTAATCCCGACCTAAGCCTTGGCCATTTTCAGAGCTGATTCTCACTCGCGTGCCAGATCAGTTGCTCTTGGCCTCAACAAGGGGCGGATCAGCCCTTCCTTGACGACCTCCCCCAGCGCATCGGCGATCACCCGATCCCGGTTCTTGACCGCGTGTAGCTAGATCATCGCGGCCTTCGTGCCGAAGTGACCCATCCGCGCCGGCAGTTCCCTGGGCGAGGCCCCGGTCATCGCCGCCAAAGTGTTGCCCGTGCGCCGGAGATCATGAACCCGTGGATCGAGGACGCGCTTGTCACCTGAAGCTCTCCTTACTAGCCAGTCGGTGTGGACGCGCTTTCCGTTGGAAGTTCAGCGTCCGTCGGAGGTTCGCCGTTCAGTACGGGCTCGGCTGTGGCGGGGCGGTCGTAGATCCCGACAGCCCACCCGCCTGGTTGTTCGCCAACCTCGGCCAACAGACGTTCGCGTACTTCAGGGCGCATCAGCGCGTGGGACTGGGCCATCTCGTCACACCCTTTCGACTTCCAGATCGGCCGGCAGCCCGTGACAGCTTTCGCCACTTCCCTGACCGGGGCATCTGCTGGAAAGACCCAGACCTGCAGGGATTGCGAACGCTTCAGCCAGTTGGAGGGCGCCGAAAGCTGGTCGTGATGTCCGCCCACCGAACCCTCGCACCGTCCGGCCGTACCGCCCGATTCGCCGCTCTTGAGCTGCTGTGCGATGACAACCCAAGCCCGGGGATCGTCGCAGACCACCTTGTACCCGGTGAAGAAACTGCTCGGAGTGAAGGTCACCGTCCGGGCGACGCCCTCCGTCTCGAACCGCTGGGAGTGGATGAGGGAAAGATCAAATTTGTCGGCTCCCAACACCACGGGAAACTTTTCGGGGAGCTTCGGTCCGGGATTCACCTGGGCCGAGTCCACAGGACGTTGGGCGACCATCGTCTCGGCCACCCCGGATGGCCCGGTCAGCGGGCCGTTCACCAGTCCGACGGCGACAACGGCGAAGGCCGCCGCTGTCCCGGCCGTCACCGCCCGCCGAATACGGCGCATGCGGTGGCCCCGCTTTACGATCGCGTCGAGATGAACGGACGGTCCATGGTGGGCCCGTTCCCGGCCATGCTCGGTCAGGAGCTTTCGCAGATCATCCTCGGTGTGCCTCATCGCTAAACCCTCTCCAGCTTCATGGTCTGCATGTCCGGATCGACTCGAAGACGAGTGAGGGCCCGGCTGAGCTGGCGCTTCACCGCTCCCGGTGAGCAACCAACAATGTCCGCGACCTGGGCGAGTGTCCGTCCCTCGAAGTAGTGCAGAACGATCACCGCACGTTGGCGCGGGGAAAGTGTGCCGATCGCGCTCCACAACACGGCCTGATCGTCTACCTCGGCGGCCGTGTCGCGTGGATCGGCCGTCTCAGGGACACTCGCGGCCGGCACCTCCCCGCGCCAGTGCCTTCGCCACCATGAGGCGTGGGTGTTCACGATGATCCGATAGACGTATGGGTCGGGGTTGCCCTCGACCCGCCGCCAGGCAAGCCATGCCTTCGACAGTGCGGTCTGCACTAAATCCTCGGCTTTGCCCCAATCCTGGGTGAGGAGATATGCCATCCGGCACAGCCGTAAGCGCCGGTGCGCCACATACTCGGCGAATCCGTCGTCCATCCATCGTCTCCGTTTCGTTGTCCCCGGCGATGACTACCGTCCGGGGGGCGCATTCGGATGACAGGTGCACACACCAAGATGAGACGGGAAGATCCGAGCGGGAGGGGTACGCGCGTCCGCACGGCGTTCTCATGCCGTCCCGACGTCGCTGTGTGGGGCATCAAGGTAGCCGGTCGACCGCCTGCTCGGAGGTTGGTCCATCGATGAGATCGAGAAGCTGATGGTCAGGACCGGACCCGCCATTCACCGGCTCGCCGTAGATCAACGCCGGCAGGGGACGAAGGCGAAACCCAGGCGTTGTCCGGCAAGGTCGATCTTGTCCCGGGGCAGCGGCGCCGCTTGGCCATCGGCTACCGGATCCGTCCGGTTTCCTGCCCGATCCGCTCTCACGTGCAGACGATGCCGATCCCTAGGCTGATGGCATGCCAGCCACTCGGGTCCACGCGCTCGTCCTCCCCGCGGTCAACGTGCTCGATCTGTCCGGACCGGTGCAGGTGCTGCACACCGCGAATCACCACGGCGGACGGTACGAGATCGGGTTCGTGGCCTCGCACCCTGAGGAGCGCTCGGCGCAGGGCCTGGTGCTGGCCGGCCTCGCCCCGCTCCCCGCCGTCGATTCCGGTGACGTCGTACTCGTTCCCGGACCGGACCTCACGCAGCGGCTCGACGTCGACGCGGAGACGATCGACTGGGTGCGTCGTGCGGACGCGGCCGGGGCGACGTTCATGTCGATCTGCACGGGTGCCCTTGTCATCGGCGATGCCGGCCTGCTCGATGGACGACGGTGCACGAGCCACTGGAGCGTGATCGAACCGATGCGCGAGCGCTACCCGGCCGCACGCGTCGACGACTCCGTTCTCTTCGTCCGAGACGGGAACGTGGCAACGAGCGCGGGTGTCGCCTCCGGTATCGACCTCGCACTCGCCATCGTCGAGACGGACCTCGGCCCGACGGTCGCCGCCGCGGTCGCGAGAGAGCTTGTCGTCTACGTCCGGCGTAACGGATCCTCCGCACCGCTCAGCCCGTTCCTCGACCGTCGCGACCACCTCGACCCCGTCGTTCACCGGGTCCAGCAGCTGCTCGCCGACGACTTCGCCTCGCCGCACACGCTGCCCGACCTCGCACGCGCCGCACACGTATCGGTCCGCGCGCTCACCAACGCGTTCGTCGCCGCGACCGGCGTGACACCGCTGCAGTACCAGCAGGACCTCCGTCTCGGCCACGCGGAGACACTCCTTGTGACGACCGACCGGCCGATCGAGCAGATCGCCCGCGACTGCGGGTACGGCGACGCGCGGCATTTCCGTCGCCTCTTCGCACACCGGCACGGGGTGTCGCCACGCGCCTTCCGCGCAGCCACCGCCTGACCCGAAACCCCGCCCCACGCACGGTCCCCCCACGGTGCCGCCCTCACCGCCCCCTCGGGAGTCCCACCATGCCCTCGTTCCTGCCCCGCCTGACCCGGATCGTGCTCAGCGTTCTGCTCGCAGTGGCGATCCCCGCAGCCGCCCTCGCCGCCGGGTTCACGGTCACCATGGGCCGCGACTTCGCAGCCACACACACCGACCGCACTGTGCCCGCGCGCGCCCGCGCCCATCCCACGGATCGGATCCCGGTCGCGGTGTTGCTCGGCGCGAACGGGTCGGTTGCCACCGACGTGCTCGGCCCGTACGACGTCCTGGCCGACTCGTCTCGCTTCGACGTGTTCACCGTCTCGGTTGGCACGGATCCGGTCGCACTCTCCGGCGGCCTCACCACCGTCCCCGACCACACCGTCACCGACGTCCGCGACGGGACGGCCCCCGAGCCGCGGATCGTCGTCGTCCCCGCGTTCACCGACCCCTCCGGTGCCGACGAGGCGCCCCTGCGGGACCTGATCGAACACGTGCACGACGCCGGCGGCCTCGTCGTCGGCGTCTGCGCCGGCGCACGCGTGCTCGCCGAGACCGACATCCTCAACGGCCGGCGCGCCACCTCGTTCTGGTCCGACATCGACGGGCTGCGCCGGTCGCACCCGGAGACGACCTGGGTCGCTGGGAAACGGTGGGTGCAGGACGGCGACGTGATGACCACCGCGGGTGTCAGCTCCGGGATCATCGGCGCCCTGCACCTGGTGCAACGGTTCGCCGGCCCGGACGAAGCAGCGCGGATCGGCGCCCGGGTCGACCACCCCGGATGGGACTCGTCGACCACCACCGCCCCGGGAATCCCCGCGCAGCGCGTTTCCCCGGCCGACTACCCGTACGCGCTGAACGCGACACTGCCGTGGTTCCAGCCGACCTATGGTCTCGGCCTCACTGACGGGGTGGGCGAGATCGACGTCGCCGCCGCAGCCGACCTCTACGGCGGTGCCGCGTTCACCGCGCACGTCATCCCGGTCGCCGAGCATCCGGTCGTCACCACCGCGCACGGCATGCGGCTGCTCGCGACCCCCATCGATCAGGTCGCGGGCCTTGACCGCCTCGTCGTGCCGGGCGTCGAACGGACCACCCTCGCCGTCAACGGGGTGGCGGTATTCCTGCCGAAGGCAGCCGCGCACCCCGGCGACTCTGGATTCGACCCGGTATTGCGGGACATCGCCCGTACCGACGGCCGCGCCGTCGCCGCGACCGCCGCGAAGTACATCGAGTACCCCGTCCCAGCGCTGCCCGGCGAGGCGCGGATCCAGTGGCGGATCCTCGGCCTACTCGGCGCGGTGGTGCTGCTCGCCGTCCTCGGCGCGGCCACGCCCACCCTCGTTCGCCGCCTCGTCCGGCGCCGCCGCCCGGCGGCGGCCGACACCCCGATGTGACGAGCATCCGAACGCCACCCTCCGAGAGACGTCGCAGCAGCAAACCGAGTGGGTGATTTCCTCAGGGTTGGCCACGAGTCGCTGGCGAGTCTCGGCGTGCGGGACCGAGATCCGATCAGTGCTCGTTTCTCCAAGCACGCCACTGACTTGATTCGTCGCCCTCTGTCGGCGAATTCCGACCGGCCCGGTCACGGCGTGACCCTCGCATTTGTGAGGTCGGCCGCGCGGCATATCCGCATCTGCCGCTGTGCGCGGTCATGCCGCGCACAGCGAACTCGTTGGTCAGCCGGCCGGTCAGACATCGACGGCCAGGCGGACCGTCACCATGTCGCCCACCTCAAGCCCTTCGGCCTTCCGCACCCACGCCTTCACCGGCACGATGTACCGCCCATCTTTCGGGAACAGTGACGTCTTCCACCCGGTCCCCCCGATCGTCGCTGTGACCGGAATCATGCCCCAGCCGTAGGTCACGAGCCTGGAAGTCGCTTCCAGCTCACCGCACTCCTCTTCCGGAACGGTGATGAAGTGCCACGGCGCCGGGCCTTTCCAGAACCACATCTCGCCGCCGAATTCCAGGTTCATTCGATCAGGATAGGAGCCAACCGGTTCCAGCAGACGCGCTCACGCGTCCAGTTGATCGGCACTCGCGGTCGTGTTCGACATCCGGTTGGTCCTGACACGACAGGGATGGGTCACCCCCATGACTCTGTCCCCTTCCGGCGCCCGGAAACTGGGGGCGACTCGACCCACATGCCAAACACCCCCATGAACCCCGAGGCCTCCGGCGGAGGCACTCCAACTCCGGGATGACCAAGGTGTACGCAGTGCACGATCCGTGCCATCCAGCGCCCATGCTCACCGTCCGCCGACTCCTCGACCACCTCACCGGCCTGCCCGACGAAACTCCCATCGTGATCGACGTTCACGACGGCGACGGCTGGCACCTCGGGACCGCGTCTGTGCGGTGTCAGTGGTTCGGTGTCTCATGCCGGTCGATGTGATCGCGGAACCAGTCGATCGCGAAGCGGTGTGAGGCGATGCCGTAGTCGAGCGTCGCGCGCTGATGGGTGGCGAGGTCGCGGTGCTCCTCAGGAATGTCCAGGGTGTCGAGGTGCTTGCCGAGGGCCGAGAGCGCGGCGAGGTCGGTCTCGATGCGCGCCGTGATGCGGCGGAGCACCGGTACGCGTTCGGCCGGCTCCAACAGACCGAGGAAGTAGAGCCTGGACAGCGCCGCGGTCTCCAAATCGGGCCCGGCCAAGTCCCCTGTCATCCACGCGTGGAACTCCTGGCGACCGGCGTCGGTCAGGCGGTACACCTTCCGTCCCCGGCCTCCGGCTTCGACGCTGGCGACCTCGATGAACCCTCGCGCGAGCAGGGTATCCAGCGCGCGTTTGATGCTGCCGGAGCTGGCGCTGTAGAAGAGCGCGACGCCGGCCTCGAATCCTTTGATGAGGTCGTAGAAGGTCTGCGGGGCGATCAGGAGCAGACCGAGGATCACATGGGCCATTGGTCGAGTTTAGATCATTGACTCTCATAGACATGTCTAGTAGACACATCATCAAGTCCCCGGGGTGATGCTCATGGTCACGATGGCTGTCACAAATGCCGGTTGACCGCCTCGGCCAGTGGAAGGCATGGCGCCGAGGGGTCACGTTGAGGGAACGGAGACAAGGAACATTCACATGACATCGCCGCTCGCCACGGTCCCCGCTCATGACAATCACGTTCCCGATGACGTCGACGCGCGGCTGACGGGCCTGTTGGAGAGCCTCGTCGCGCAACGCGGCGTGCACCACGCCAACCTCGCCGTCACAAGCGGCGACGGGAGACAGCGCTGGTCCGCCGCCTCCGGTCCTGCCGATGTCGGCGATCATCCATTGCGTCCCGATACCCCGTTCTTCATCGCGAGCGTCACCAAGCGTTTCATCATCACGCTGGTGCTGCAGGCGCACGAGCGCGGTGAGCTCGCGCTGGCAGCGCCGATCGACAGCTATCTGCCGGCGGAGATGATCAGTGGACTCCATGTCTTCGGGGGGATCGACCGGACATCCGCGATCACGGTGCGCCACCTCGCGAGTCACACGTCCGGATTGCCGGATTACTTCGAAAAGCGTGGTGAAGGCCCCAGCTTGGGGGAGCACCTCGTCGCCGGCCAGGATCTGGCCTGGACCTTCGAGGACACGATGCGGACTACGCGCAAGCAGCGCCCGCACTTCGAGCCGCAGGACCTCACGGCCGCTCGGCAGAAGGCCCGCTACTCCGACACCGGTTTCCAGCTGCTCATCCGCATCGTGGAGACGGTGACCGATCGGTCGTTCGCCGATCTGCTGACCGAACGGATCCTCAGTCCGCTCGGCCTGACGCACACCTGGCTCCCAGGACATTGCCCGCCGGATCCGGCGACCGCAGCGCCCTCACCGCTCTACGCGAAACAGCGCCGCGTGGAGCTGACCTCGATGCTCGAGTCCTCCAACGACCTGTTCAGCACCACCGGCGATCTCCTCACCTTCCAGCGAGCGCTGCTGGACGGCGAACTCCTCAGTGACACCCGCTCGCTGGAGCTGCTCACCGAGCGGCGCAACCGGCTGCGTAACATCCCCATCCTCCGGTACGGACTGGGCACCATGTTCTTCAAGGTCGGTCGGCTCATGTCACAGGGGCGCCGCCCTGTCACGCTCGTCGGCCACTCGGGAGCCACCGGGACTTGGCTCTTCCACTGTCCGGAACTCGACCTGCACTTGGTCGGCACCGTTGACCAGACCAGGGGGCAGGCCATCCCCTTCCGGTTCATGGCGCGTTGCCTGGGCGTCTGGCGAACGTGAGGGCGAAAAGACCCTTCCATGTGACGTGCCGGGGGCTACGACCACCCTCGCGCCACCCGACACCGCCCGCGCCTTCACCAGGTTGTGCCTCCAGATGGGAATCCGGCAGTCCCTGGGAGGGGAAGGTTAGCCACGACGGTTTTGTCACTCTCCTGATAACTCGAATGAAGGAAGACGGGTACAGGCCTCCAGGCATGAAGCAGGTAATCGACGACATGCTTGCGTCGTAGGGAATGCTTGCGACACGAGCTTCTTCCGAGCCCCAAAATTGCCGAATTGTTCTTATGGGTATCAAGGCGGCGGCGCGGCGCGCCACCGCACGGCCCGCCGCCCGCCTGCCGTCCGGGCATGCGGCGTGGGCGCCGGTCCCGGACGGCAGGCGGGGCTCAGGGCCGCGCGCCGTACCAACGCCCGCCGCCCTCTTACGACCCGCCGCACCGAGGCCACACCGCCGCACACAGCCAAGTAGCCTCCGCTGTACTCTCGACCTATCGCTTGCGTGATGAGGAGCTGCTTTGCCCCCCGACGGATTAGCCATCCTCTTCTACCTTGCCTACGAGGTCATCATCGGTCTGCTGATAATCGTCGGCCTGGTCGTCTCCAGCGTTGGCATTACCGCCGCGCTCATCATCGTTCTCTACGCCTTGGCCCGTCGGGTTTTCAGCCTCCGGCGGGGGTCTCGGCTCCGGGATGATCGCGAGAAGCAAGGCTTCGTCCTTGAGTGGCTGAGGTAGAGCCGGATCTTCCCGTCCACCACGTCCTAGGCAAGCCCAACAGCTCGACTCCTCCGGATCAAGGCCGTCTGTGACCGTTGGCATCCCATGGCCGAGGAACGTCTACCGGTTGACGTACACGCGAAGACGACCTTGCCCCTCCATTCCCGAGCTGTTGCTCCTCCTGGGTGGGACGAGGCTGACGGGAAGTTCAGGCGGGCTCGGTGTGTGCGTCCGCACGAGGTTCTCAGGCTGTGCCACTCGCGACTGGTGACCCGACATTGAGGCCGGTACCGTGCCACGGTGCTCACCATCCGGATGAACGAGGCAGCGGCGTCCGCGCTTCGACCGCTGACGACTGTCGATCCACCACCCACCGTTCCCGACCTCGGCCAGGAGCTTCGTGACAAGTTCGCCGAGGGGCTCACCTACAACGACGGCGCCTGGATATTCACTGAGCACGTCGGCCAATGGGTGGGCATGCCTGCTTCCGCTTCGGCGGCGATCGCCAAGATGGGCTGGAAAGATCTGTCCGGCTACGAGTGGAACGTCAACGCCTTCCATCTGAAGGACTACGCGCCGATACATGGGGAGAACCTCGACGGGCGGCCTCGGATCAGCCACGAGGACCAGGTCGTGCTGATGAGGTTCGGTCTGGTTGTGGCCGACAACGTGTTCGGTCTCGTCCGAGCGCTACCGGAGCCGGCCCCCGCCCGGTGTGTCATCGGCGCGAACGACACCTGCGTGGTGTTTCGCTTTCACCAGATCCGCACCGGGGACGAGTGGATCGATGACGTCTTAAAGAAGCCGGACGATCCGGACATGATGGCCGTCGTTGATCGTCATCCTTGACAAGGGGGTTTCCTGACGGCGTGCCCGCCAGGAGGGGGATCAAGGGGAACTTACAGGGAAGCATGGATAGCCGAAGCGCTCCCCCGCAGGTCAGCACTTCGCCAGCTCAAAGGCCAAACACGTTGGAGATTTCCCAAGCTGACAGCGCGGGTTCGATTCCCCTCACCCGCTCCGCTCCAGGAGACCGGCAAGTTCCAATCGGTCAGATAACCCACATGCTCAGGTTCGTGAGCTGATGTCACACTGTCGCTGTGCCCCGAACCGACCTCAGCGAAATCGAGTATCTACGTCATATCGAGCACCTGGCACGCGAGATCGTCAATGCGGCAGACGGCGAGGGATGGCTCACTCTCACCACCACTTCCGACGAGGCCACGCCACTCCGGCGAGCAGTGATCGAGACAGCCCGCCAACTCCGTCACCATCACTTCGACGGGGACGGATGCCTCGACGAGGACCTTCCCCTGATGAAACTCGCCGGAGTCGTCATCCTTCGGCCGCACGCCGTTCCCGTCGGCATGGAAGAGAGCTACACCGAGATCTGCGCCCGCCTGGACGTCGAAGCCCGGCCCGGAGGGTGGGCGATCTGGAACACCTGGGCCAAAGATCGCCAGCCCATCTCGATCGTCCTGGTCGACTCCAGTGGCACCGAAGGACTGCTCACGAACTGGGCACAGGGCATCGAGGTCTACCCGGTCACCCCTCCCCCCGCCCAAGTGGTCATGACACGACAGGGATGGATCACCCCCATGACCCTGCCCCCTGCCAGTGCCCGGAAACTGGGGGCGACTCGACCCACATGTCAACATCCCACGAATCCCGAGGTCTCCGGCGGAGGCACTCCAACTCCGGGATGACCAAGGTGTACGTAGGTGCACGATCCGTGCCACCCTGCGCCCATGCTCACCGGGATCAGACGGAAGTCGCAGGATCAAACGCTCACTAATCGAAATCGATGCTTTCCGAGCTGCTGGTTTGTGCTTCCGTTACTGTTAGGCGAGTTGCGCGAGTGCAAATTGTCAGCCGTGGAGTCGCCGAGCGAGAGTGCCCTAAAACTACTGGCGATGACTTTGTTCCAACACATTGACCACTCTGTGGCATATGTACGAATTCACCATACGCGGATCTGTTCTCACATCCCGCGAGCCTCGATTCCATATACAGGTGTTTGTATCGCTTGCTCATGAAAGCTGATGTGATTACCGTAATTATTGGAAAACGGTGTGTAGCAGGTGATGGATGGAGCGATGGAGGTCGAGCATGGATCCGATCGTGATGGCGGCGGGGACCGCGCTGGTGACGGCGATGGCCACCGATGCCTGGCAGCAGGCCCGGGCGGGCGCGGTGGCGCTGTGGCGGCGGTTTGCTCCCGAGCAGGTCAAGACGGTCGAAGCCGAGCTGGACGAGGTCCGCGACCAGATACTGGCCGCCCGCCGTGAGGAAGACGTCGAGACCGAGCAGGCGCTGGCCGGGGAGTGGCGAGTACGGCTGGCACGGCTGCTTCGGCAGGACCCGCAGGCGGCCGCGGAGTTGCGGCGCGTGCTGGATGAGGTGCTCGCTCCGGCGTTGCCCGCCGCCGATCGGACCCGAATCAAATCGATCGTGATGAACGCCACGGCTCATGACGACAGCCGGGTCTACCAGGCCGGAGGCGACATGCACATCACCGAGCCATAGGGCACACAATCGCCGGACATTTCCCGATTTAAGTTAATTGTCTATACGTCGTGAAAGTGACCGATGGGCACGCCGTGGGGTCCATGGCCGATCCTCTTGTCGGGGCCGAGGTGGCGGGATCGACCATGGTCCTTTTCGCACGACCCAGCAGGAGCCGAACGTGTCCACGCCACCGCCGAATCACCCCGAGGGCAGCCATTTCCGTGCGACCGCCTCCGGCCGGGCCGAGATCACTCAAGTCGGCCGTGACCTGCATAAACACTTCTATCACGGCGTGCGTGAGCGGCGGCGTACCGAACCGGGCACCGTGGTCGACGCCTGTCCCTATCCGGGCCTGGATGCCTTTGGCCGAGACCAGGCACACTGGTTCTTCGGCCGGGACAGGCTGATCGGAACCCTGATCGACCGCCTGGACCGGCTGCGCCGGACCGGCGGCGTGCAGATGGTGGTGGCCCCCTCCGGCGCCGGAAAGTCCTCCTTGCTGCACGCCGGGTTGCTGCCCAGCCTCGAAGACGGAGCGTTGGACCACTCGGCCCACTGGCCCCAGATGGTGTTCACCCCTACCGCCACTCCGCTGAGCTCGCTGACCGCCTACCTCGGCCCGATCATCTCCTCGCTGACCGGCACCGCTCCCGCCCTCGCGCGGGAGGAACTCGCGGCCGATCCGCGGCGGTGTGTCCCGATGCTGGCTCACGCCCTGGAAACCGCCGACGGTCCCGACGCCGCCAAGCGGGTCGTGATCGTGGTGGATCAGTTCGAGGAACTGTTCACCCTGTGCACCGACGAGCCCCAGCGGGCCGCCTTCATCAACCTGCTCGCTGATCTGGCCGCCCCGGCCGCCGATGCTGCCGGGGAGGTGAGGCCCCCTCTGGCGTTCGTCGTGACCGGACTGCGAGCGGACTTCTATGCCGACTGCGCCCACTATCCCCGGCTTCGAGACGCGCTGGAGGACCGGCAACTGGTGGTCGGGGCGATGTCGTCCGACGAACTCCGGGAGACGGTCATATACCCGGCGCGCGATGTCGGGCTAGACATCGAGGACGGCCTGGTCGAGCTCCTTCTGAGTGATCTGGGAGCGACCACCGGTGAGAACCAGACCCCCGGCTATGAGGCAGGACGGCTCCCGTTGCTGGCCTATGCCCTGCGACGCACCTGGCAACGCCGCAACGGAGCCATGCTCACCGTGGCCGGCTACCGGGACATCGGCGGAATCCACGGCGCCATCGCCGACACCGCCGAGGAGGCGTTCGCCGGGCTGGACGACGCCGGGCAGGATCTGGCCCGGTTGTTGTTCCTCCGCCTCGTCAAGATCGGCGACGGTGGGACCGACGACGCCCGCCGGCGCCTGACCCACGCCGAGGCGGTGGAGGCCAGCCTCGACCCGCCGACGACCGCGGCGGTGGTGGACGTCTTCACCCGTCAACGCCTGCTGACTCGCCACCACGACGCCGTCGCGGGAACCGATACCGTCGAAATCACCCATGAGGCGCTCCTGCGCGGCTGGCCACGGCTACACGACTGGATAAACGAGGACCGCGCCGCCCAGTTGACCCGCCAGAGCCTCGAAGAAGCCGCGACGGAATGGGACCGCGGCAAACGCCGCGACCCTTCCTTGCTGTACCGAGGAGACCGCCTGGGGACCGCACGTACCTGGGCCGGTACCCCGCCGCGTCGTGACCTCAGTCCCGCCGCCCGGGCGTTCCTGACCGCCTCCACCCACCACCAACGCCGTAGCCAAAGGTTGCGCACCGGCGCCATCGCCGTGTTGACCGTACTGGCTGTGGTGGCCAGTGGTGCCGCCGTCTTCGCCTTCCAGCAACAACGCGAAGCCGAGCACCAGCAGCGAGAGGCGATCCGCCAGCGCGACCTGGCGACCTACGACCGTATCCTCGCTGAGGCCGACCGGCTGCACGACACCGACGTGTCTCTGTCCGCCCAACTGACTCTGCTCGCCCACCGGATGAGGCCGAGCGAGAGGCCAGGTGGTGAGACCTACACTCGGCTCCTCTCCACGCAGAACACGCCATTGAGCCAGCCCATCACCGGCCATACCAGAGCTGTCATCTCGGTGGCGTTCAGCCCGGACGGCAAGACCCTGGCCAGCGCCGGCCAGGATCGCACGGTACGGCTGTGGAGCCTGACCGATCCCACCAAGCCCGCCACACTCGGAAAACCCCTCACCGGACACACCGGCTCCGTCTTGTCGGTGGCGTTCAGCCCGGACGGCGAAACCCTGGCCAGCGCCGGCCAGGATCGCACGGTACGGCTGTGGAACCTGACCGATCCCACCAAACCCACCGCACTCGGACAACCCCTCACCGGCCACACCAACGCAGTCTGGTCGGCGACGTTCAGCCCGGACGGCAAGACCCTGGCCAGCGCCGGCGACGACCAGACGATACGGCTGTGGAATCTGACCGATCCCACCGAACCCGCCACGCCAAGAAGACAATCCCTTACCGGCCATACCAACGGCGTCATCTCAGTGGCGTTCAGCCCGGACGGCAGAACTCTCGCCAGCGCCGGCGACGACCAGACGATACGGCTGTGGAACCTTACTGATCCGGCAAAACCCGCCGCACTCGGAAAACCCCTCACCGGCCACACGGGCCCCGTCTGGTCGGTGGCGTTCAGCCCGGACGGTAAAACCCTCGCCGATCAGACGGTGCGACTGTGGAACCTCGCCGATCCCACCGAACCCACCACGCCAGGACAACCCCTCACCGGCCACACCAGCGCCGTCATCCCAGTGGCATTCAGTCCTGACGGCAAAACCCTGGCCAGTGCCGGCCTTGATGGGACGGTGCGGCTGTGGAACCTGACCGATCCCACCAAACCCACCGCACTCGGACAACCCCTCACCGGCCACACCAACGGCGTCTGGTCGGTGGCGTTCAGCCCGGACGGCAGAACCCTCGCCAGCGCCGGCGACGACGGGACGGTGCGGCTGTGGAACCTCACTGATCCGGCCAAACCCGCCGCGCTCGGACGACCCCTCACCGGCCACACCAACGCCGTGGCCTCGGTGGCGTTCAGCCCGGACGGCGAAACCCTGGCCAGCGCCGGCCTCGATCGCACGATACGGCTGTGGAACCTGACCGATCCCACCAAACCCACCGCACTCGGACAACCCCTCACCGGCCACACCAGTGCCGTCAACTCGGTGACGTTCAGCCCGGACGGCAGAACCCTGGCCAGCGCCAACGACGACAAGACGGTGCGGCTGTGGAACGTGACCGATCCGGCCAAACCCGTCGCACTCGGACGACCCCTCACCGGCCACACCAGCCCCGTCATCTCGGTGGCGTTCAGCCCGGACAGCGAAACCCTGGCCAGCGCCGGCCTCGATCGCACGATACGGCTGTGGAACCTGACCGATCCCACCAAACCCACCGCACTCGGACAACCCCTCACCGGCCACACCAGTGCCGTCAACTCGGTGACGTTCAGCCCGGACGGCAGAACCCTCGCCGGTGCGGGCAACGATGAGACGGTGCGGCTGTGGAACGTGACCGACCCGGCCAAGCCCACCGCACTCGGACGACCCCTCACCGGACACACCGGCTCTGCCGAGTCGGTGGCGTTCAGCCCGGACGGCAGAACCCTGGTCAGCGCCAGCCTCGACCGGACGGTGCGGCTGTGGAGCCTGACCGATCCCACCAAACCCACCGCACTCGGACAACCCCTCACCGGCCACACCGGCTCTGCCCGCTCGGTGGCGTTCAGCCCGGACGGCAGAACCCTCGCCAGTGCCGGCGACGATCAGACGGTACGGCTGTGGGAGTTCGGCTTGGACCACGTCATCCAGCGAATCTGCACTGCGGCCAGGAACACCCTCACCGCTGTTGCCCGGCAGCGGTATGTCGGAGAGGACATCTCCTACGATCCGCCGTGCCCATCAGGACCCGCGACGACCGCCCCGAGCTCCACAGGCTGACGCGCGGATAGCCCCGATCTTGTAGATCGAAGTCCCTGTGGTTCAGGGCGAGGTGGACTCGTTCGGAGGACTCACCCGGTCGCGTGCCGCGACGGCCAAGGCGATGAAACCACGAAAACGCGCGAACTCCTCCTGGTCCATCTTCAGTCTCACCCCACCCACGACCTGGTCGTCGCCCCGCCTGGAACCGAGCCGGACCTTGAACCCGTCGCCGTGCGGCTGGACATCCACCCCGAGAAACGCCACGTGGTAACGGCTGCTCTCGGAGAGACCCCGGTGAAAGATCTCAAGGGTCCTGCCGTCCTGCACCAGGATGTAATCGCCGAGCTGGAACTCTGCTGCCATAGCTCCCACTTCGAAACCGTCTAGATAACAATGCCCCCGACTGTCCCATACGATCGGTGGCCGCACACCGAGCCTGTGGCGTACGTAGCCCACTCGGCTGTGCGGCGCCTGAGGTGGGCAAGGGGCGGGTCGCACGGCCGGAATGATCACTCTTGAGAGTGAGGGCAGCGGGCGGATGAATCCGGATAATAAGCGGATGTTTGCAGCGGGCCGGGCCGGTAGGGCGGTTGACGGGGTGCTTGCGGCGGGCGTGGTCCTGGCTACGGTGGTGCCGCTTCTTCTGCCCGATCCCAATCCGTGGTGGATCATCGGGCTGGGGCTGCTGGCGTCGGTGCCGGTGGGGTGGCGCAGGCGGGCGCCAATGGTGGTGGCGGTGGTGGTCGGGGCGGCGATGTCGGTGTTGGTGACGTGGGAGAAGCCGTTTCTGCCCTTTGGACCGCTGCTGGCCGTCTACACGATCGCCGACCTGAGTCCCACGTGGAAGAGGCTGGCGGCGATTCCGGTGATCGTGGCGGCCGTGGGCACCTCGTTGGTGCTGCCGGGAGAGAACGACGAGACCTTCCGGCTGGTGGGGACCGCCTTCGTGGCCGCCTACGCGCTGGGCACCAGCGTCAGGGCGAGCCGCTCGCGAGCCGCCGAGTTGACCGAGCGGGCGCGGCGGCGGGAGCAGGAGCACATCGCGGCGGCGGCCGAGGAACGCACCCGGGTCGCGCGCGACATGCATGACATCATCACCCATTCCGTTGGGCTGATGGTGGTTCAGGCCGAAGCCGGGCCGGTGGTGGTGCGCAGCGATCCGGACAGGGCCGAGGCGGTTTTCGATGCGATCGCCGACACGGGGAGGGGTGCGCTGGCCGAGCTCCGGGGGGTGCTCACCGCGCTGCGGACCCCGGGCGAAGGTGACGGACCGGTGTGGGTCCGTGCCGACGGGCACCTGGGCGAGTCACTGTTCCAGCCGCGTCTGGCCAACCTCCCGGCGCTGCTCGATCGCAGCGGTCTCGATGTGGTGAGCACGACAGCCGGTACCCCGCGCCCGGTCGCGGAAAGCGTTGAGGCCGCCGTCTACCGCATCGTTCAGGAGGCGCTCACCAACGTGCGCAAGCATGCCGGTACGCGTGCCGTACGCCTCGCTCTGACCTGGGGAGAGCGCCTGACGGTGGAAATCGCCGACGACGGGCGAGGGCCGGGTGAGAGCGTCGGGTACGGGCTGGCCGGGATGCGGGAACGGGCGGCGGCATGCGGCGGGACGCTCAGGGCCGAAGCGGGACGGAACGGGGGATTCATGGTAAGAGCCGAATTTCCGCTTGAATAGCCCGCATGTTACGGGTGCTCATCGCCGACGACCAAGACCTCTTCCGCGCGGGGTTCGGGCTGATCCTGGGGGCGCAGCCGGACATGGAGGTGGTCGGTGAGGCCGCCGACGGCGAGGAGGCGATCGCCGCGGCCAGGCGGCTCCAGCCGGACGTGGTCCTGATGGACGTGCGCATGCCGGGTAAGAACGGCATCGAGGCGACCAGGGAGATCTGCGCCACCACCGCCGCCAAGGTACTCGTGCTGACCATGTTCGACCTCGACGAGTACGTCTACGACGCGGTCCGGGCGGGAGCGAGCGGCTTCCTGCTGAAGGACATCCGGCGCGACGAGCTGGCTCACGCCGTGCGTACCGTCGCCTCGGGTGAGGCCCTGCTGGCCCCGGCGGCGACCAGGAGGCTGCTTGAGGACCTGGTGCGCAGACCCGCCCACGGCGTCGCCCCCCGGCTGACGGCCAGGCTGGACGCACTGACCGAACGCGAGCGCGAGACGCTGAGGCTGGTCGCGCACGGCCTGTCGAACGCGGAGATCGCCGCCGCGCTCGTGGTCACCGAGCACACGGTCAAGACGCACGTCAGCCGCATGCTCACCAAGCTGGACCTGCGGGACCGGGTCCAGGCCGTGGTGCTCGCCTACGAGTCCGGGCTGGTGGTCGCCGGTGGGAGTGACAGCGGAGATCACACCCGCGAGTGACGCGCCGGCGGGGTGTGGGAAAGCACGATCATCGGCATGGAACGCATCCTCCTCACCCTCGCCTCCGCCGTCCTGACGCACTTCGGCACCGGTCTCCACCCCGTCTGGTGGCTCACCTGGCTCGCGCCGCTACCTGTCCTGTTCCTGGCTCGCCGGGCGGGCAGGGGTACGGCCTTCGCCGCCGGGACGCTCGTCTGGCTCGCCGGCCAGGCGCAGATGTGGCCGTACTTCACCGGGCCCCTTGAGATGCCGCCCGCGCTGGCCGCGGCCCTCATCGCCGGTCCCGCGCTCTGCTACGGCCTGGGCGTGCTGCTCTTTCGCACCCTGCTCGTGCACGGCAGGCCGCTCCTGGCGGCGTCAGCCGTGCCGGCCGTCTGGGTCACCACCGAGTACGTCATGAACCTCGCCGGACCGCACGGGGCCTGGTGGAGCCTGGCGTACACGCAGGCCGACTTCCTGCCCGTGCTGCAGACCGCCTCGGTCACCGGGGTCTGGGGCGTCACCTTCCTCCTGCTGTTCGTGCCCGCCTCCATCGCGGTCCTGCGGCCACGCGCGGCGGTGGTCTCGGGCGTGCTGGTCGCGCTCACGCTCGGCCATGGTCTCGTACGGCTCGCGACGCCCGCCGACACCGAAGGACGGAAGGTCGCGTTGGTCGCGACGGACAACCCCGAGGATCTCGTCCGCCGGTACGGCGAGGCCGTGGACACCGCGGTGGCCAACGGCGCGGAGATCGTGGTGCTGCCCGAGAAGGTCTTCAAGACCGCCGACCTGCCGTTCGCCCGCCCGGGTGCGGAGGTGGTCGCGGGGATCGCCATGGAGACCAACAGCGCGGTGAGCTACCCCTCCGGCGCGCGCTACGACAAGCACCACATGATCCCCGGGGTGGAGCGCAAGTTCCGGCCGGGCACCGGCCTGGCCTTCCTCGACGGCGATCGGCTCGGCCTCATCATCTGCAAGGACCTCGACTTCCCCGGCCTGGTCAGGGAGTACGGCAAGGCCGGCGTCGCCGCCCTGCTCGCGCCGGCCTGGGACTTCGACGAGGACGCGTGGCTGCACAGCCGCATGGCGGTGGTGCGCGGCGTGGAGAACGGCCTGGCGGTGGCCCGTGCCGCACGCGAGGGACGGCTGACGGTCAGCGACGACCGCGGCCGGATCGTGGCCGAGCGCTACAGCGACAGAACGGGCATGACCACGGTCACGGCCACGCTGCCTCAGGAGGGCTCGGCCACCCTCTACACCGCCCTGGGAGACTGGGCCGCATGGGCCTCGGCGGGGTTGCTGCTGCTCGCGCTCGGTGCGTTGGCCCGTACGAAATCCTCCAGCCCGGTGAGCGACGGCCGACGGCGCCGTACCGGGTCAGACGGTTCCTCTTCGGCCGCCTCGGCCGGCTCTGGATCTGTCTCGACCGGGCGCAGGAGCCGACGCGCCTGGTCTGGCGACAGCCGATCCACCAGGTGATGAAGCTCCTCATGCGCATGCCCGGCGCTCATCACCACGACTCCGCGCAAGCCGTTCTGCTCGCGGCAGCGGCACCACGCACCCAAGGGCTTCGGTGCGACCGGAATCGCCGTCCTTCAGGCTTGCGAAGGTCTCTCGACATCGAGGTTTCGTGCCGGACGCGTGCCAGAACAGGCGGGCGGGCCATCCGACCTGATCGAACGCCTGCTCTCCACGGCGATGTACGGGCTGGCGGCGCACGGGTAGCGGCGGCGGCTCTTGACCGGGCATCGCGGAGGCCGAGGGCGCGCCAGGCGACGCCTTCGATGTGATCTCGCAGCACACCGCGCTTGAGGGCGAACCGGTCGCGAGACCGCCTGGCCGAACCTTCGAAAAGAACACTTGACCGAGCCCTCAAAAAGAGCCGCCTGGCCGAACCTTCGAAGGCTGAACCCTTAAGGCTGACCTCCTAAAGGAGGAAGGCCGCGGCCCGCTCGGCCACGATCGGGGCCGTCTTCCCTTCCGGCCCGAAATGGTCGAGGCCGTCCAGGGTTTCGAGTGTGGCGTCGGGAAGGACGTCGCGGAGGGCGTCGAACTCGGCCCTGCCGGCGCGCGCGGTGCGGCCCCCGCGAAGGAGCAGCACCGAGCCGGTGACGGCCGCGAAGTCAGCGAGCCTGCCCTGCTGGGCCGCGATCTGCTCGTGCTCGGCCAGGTTGGCCTGGAGAAGGGGCCGCATCCGCCGCCAGCCCTGCCCCCGGAAGCCGACGCGCAACGCCATGCGCAGATACCAGTGCGGCAGCCTGGCCAGAAAGGCCGGCGCGCCACCCGAGCCTCGTATGAAGTGAACGAACGCGCCGTAGGGATCGCCCGCGGCCAGCCGTTCCCGGTAAGGGGCCATCCAGCCGGTGGGGACAGGGTCGCAGGGCACTCCTGGCTCGTAGGCCGCGATGCGGTCGAACATCTGGAACGACCGTGCGGTCTCCAGGATGACGAGGCCGCCGTAGCTGTGACCGAACGCCAGCCGCGCCCCGGTCTCCGCCTGGACGGCGAGAAGATCTTCCACTTCCCTCCCCAGGGCGTACCGGGGTCCCTGAGGGCCGCTGGCGCCGCGCCCTCGCCGCTCGACGAGATGCACCGTGAACGAGCGGGCCAGCGCGGAGGCCAGCGGCAGGTAGTCCTGCGAGGTTCGCAGTGCGCCGCCGAGCACGACGAGGCCCGGCCCTGCGCCCATCGTCCGGTAGCCGATCAACGTGCCGTCGGCCGAGAAGACCGTGCGCGGGCACACCGGCGAGGTCTGGATGTTCCGGCTCATCTGGCTCCCTCCCGCTCCAGGCGGTCGAACGTCGCCAGCAGCCGCGTGGTGTGCTCCACGTACTCGTCGTACGGCACGCCGCTGTGTGCGACGAGCGCGGCCAGCCGCTCCTCGAACCCCTGCTGGACCGACGCCACCAGCCGCTTTCCCTCGTCCGTGAGGCTCAGCCGCCGGCGGCGCCCCCCGGCCGGGTCGGGCTGGACGTCGAGAAGCCCCTCGGCGGCGAGGACACCGGTCATGCGGCTCACCGAGGGCTCGGTCACGCCGAGGGAGTCGGCGAGGGCTCGTTGCGTCGAGGCGCCCAGCTCTCCCACCAGGGTCAGCGCCAGGAAGCGGCTGTAGGAGATGTTGTGCTCCGCCCGCAGGATCCGGTCGGCCGCCCGGTCCAGGCGGGCGGTGAGCACGTGCAGGTTGAAGCTCAGGTTTCGTTCCACCCCGCTAATTTAACATGCTAACTTAGCAATGCAAGTAAGAGTTCCGGCTGGTTCGCTCCTCGGGCGGTGACCGTGGGTCGCGAGCCGCCGCGATCGCCCCGCACGACCGGGTCGCGCCGAAGCCTCGGCACGGTCGTACGGCCCGGACAGCGGTTGGTGGCGACGGACGCCGTTTCACGACGACCGTCCCCCGCCACCGGACCCGTCTCGGGTCTCGCGTCTCGCGTCTCGCGGGAAACGGGTCACGGGAAACGGGCCGCGTCACGGGAGGACGACGATGCGTCCGCGGGGGCGGTGAGGCTCGGTGCCTTCCTGGAGGCGGTGGGACCGGGCGGCCTCGGTGAGCGGCAGCCGTGTCCCGATCCGGGAGACCAGGGTGCCGCGGGCCAGGAGGTGGTTGATCGCCGTGGCCGCCGCGGCGAGTTCGGCCACGGTGGCGTTGCTGATCGCGAAGCCGCGGAGGCTGGCGTTGCGCGTGTAGAGCTGCCCGACCGGCAGCACGGGGGTGGCGCCGAGACCGGCCAGGATGATCATCCGGCCACCGCGGGCGAGCAGGGGGACGGTCTGCTCCAGGTGGTGCCGGCCGGTGTTGTCCCAGAACACGTCCACCCCGCCGGGAGCGAGTTCGGCGATCTCCGCGTACACATCCGGGTCGTGGTGGTCGACGACCTCGTCGGCGCCGCACCGCCGGCACCAGTCGAAGTCGTCCGGGCGCGCGGTCGCGACGACCCGCGCCCCCGCGGCCACGGCGAGTTGAACGGCGGCCGTGCCGACCCCGCCGCCCGCGCCGGTCACGACGATCGTCTCCCCGATCCGCAGGCCCGCCTCCTCGAACAGGCCGATGTGCGCGGTGGCGGCGGTGTGCAGGGAGGCGACCGCGTTCTCCGGATCGACGCCGCCGCCGGGCAGGTGGTAGAGCCGGTCGGCGGGCACGGCGGCGTAATCGGAGAAGGACCCCTGGCGACCGTCGAACCCCAGACTGTTGCACCACACCGTGTCGCCGGGAGCGAACCCCGGCGCCGCCGTGATCACGGTCCCCACCAGGTCGCGGCCGATGATGAACGGGTACGGCAGACGCGTCCGGTAGGCGCCGGAGCGGACGAAGGTGTCGACGTGGTTGACGGCGAGCGCCCGCACCTTCACCAGAATCTCCGGCGGGCCGAGTTCGGGCACACGGAACCTGCCGATCCGTATCTCGTCCGCCGGGCCGGGCCGCGTGATGTACGCCGCGGTCATGGTCTCCTGGTCGCTCATCGTTCCTCTTCCAGGTCAGCGAGGTACGTACGCGCCCACGCCTGCCTGAGATCACCCTCGTCGGCGTCGCCGAAGGTGTGGGCGGTCTTCGTCATCTCTCTCAGTGAGGCCTCAGGCTTCAGCCCCAGGGAGGAGGCCGGGATTTCCGCGCTTCCCGCGCGGGGCGGGCCTTGGCCGGCCGAGCCGTTGGCGTTCCATCAGCCAGGGTAACGAGAGGCGACCAGGATCACTCACAACCGGCACCGACTGCGGGTCGGCGCCCCATAGGACATGATCCACACGATTCCCGAGCCGACGGCGCGGGTTCGGCTCCCGTCACCCGCTCCACGCCTGAAGGCCCGGGTCGAAGATATTTCTCCGGCCCGGGGCCTGGTCTTTGCCGGAACCTGGAGCGAGGCGCACCCGCGGATCGGCTCCGTCGACGGGTGGACCATCCGGCTCGGCGGGCGCGGTCGACCCGTGCCTATCCCGCGGCGATGACCTCCAACTCCACGAGCCGGTTGGCGGCGAGCGTCTGCACGACGATCGCGGTGGTGGGGATGGTCCGGCCGCCAAGCGCCGCCACCCTGGCCGTGGTGTTCGCCTCCGCGTACGACGCGTCACGCAGGTAGCTGGTGAGGCGGACGATGTTGTCGACGGTCATATCCGCCGACGCCAGGATCGCCCGCAGGTTGGACCAGACGAGGGCGAGCTGTTCGTCGAGCGTGGCCCCGGCCGCCCGCGACTTCGGGCCGCTCTCCGCCATTACGCCGCTCCACAAAGGACGCTCGACATCAAATTGCCGGGCTCCAGAGACCGATGAATCAAATGCCCGCCACCAAATCATGGTCAGCTATGGTGACCGCATGAGCCCACCGCCGGATCGCGAAAATCGGCGGCGTGAGGTTACCGTCGGCCGATTTTCGCGCCTGGTCGAGCGGGCCCGATCGGGCGCGCTTGTCGAAGGCTCGCGTGGGCGCCCCGCCGTACTCGTTGAAGTGGTTGTTCTGCTGCTCGGGTTTCTGCTCTTCGCGCGCCTTCACGCCGCGGCCGGTAAGGACATCGCGTCTGCCACCGCAAACGCTCTGGCCCTGCAGTCAATGGAACGCGCCCTCCACCTGAACGTCGAGCAGATGGCGAACGAATGGCTCGTCGAACATCCGGCCCTGATCCAACCGGCGGTTTACTACTACCGCCTGTACTACGTCGTGCTTATCGGTGTGCTGGTATGGGTTTTCGTCTGGCACGCCGATGTCTACATCAAAGTCCGCCGGACCCTTCTCGCGATGATCGCCCTCGTTCTGCCGGTCTTCTGGGCGCTGCCCATGTCGCCCCCGCGGTTCGCCCTGCCGGGTGTCGTCGACATCATCGCCGAGCACGACATCCTGGGGAGCCATGGCTCACGAGGGACCGGGAGCGGCCAGAATCTCTACTCGGCCATGCCCAGCATGCACGTGGGATGGTCGGCGTGGTGCGCGTACGCCGTGTGGTCCGCGCTCCGTTCCTCCCACCCACGATCGGCGCTGTTGTCGTGGCTGTTCCCGCTCGGCATGGTGGCGGACGTGCTCGTCACGGGAAACCACTACGTGCTCGACATCGTCGGAACCGCCGTGTTGCTCGTTGTCTCCATCGCCGCCGCATCGGCGTGGGGCCGCCTCGCCGGACGCTCGCGCGGGGCGAGATCCGGCGTTCGGGCTCAGGACCGCACGCCTGGTGGTCCTGAGCGCTGATTCGTCTTTCAAGAGCCCGCGAAGCTCGAAGGGATCCGGACGGCACGATCGCACCGGCCACCAGTACGGGCCAAGAAGCCCTCACGCCCTCTACGACGTCCTCCTCCTTCACCTGGTTCACCGTCGCCGTACGGAAGCGAGGGAGAGGCGGGACGCGCGCCACCGGGACGCCGGCATCCGGAATCCGGCATCCGGAATCCGGCGAAGATCCAAGTCACCCTCAACCCACTTGCAAGATCGCACTTGAAAGATCAGGGCCACTGGAACGCGAGATGAGAAGAGGTGAAAAAAAGTGACTGTTCGCCTGGATGATCTGGACGACGCCGCGGAGCTCCCCGAGGACGCGCTGGGCGCCGTCGTCGGAGGTCGTGACGCGATGACCCCTCCGACCCCCAAGGTGTCCTCCTCCCTCGGTAACGGGACGAGGGGAGACCCGCTGCCCGACACCTGGACCTAAGAACGCCGGGCGGCACCCGTACGGCCGGCCGTGCGGGTGCCGCCCGCTCCCGATGTGGAGAATCCCTTGATTCTGGTACTCAGCCGAAAAGACGACCTGGCGGTCAACCTGGTCCTGCCCAAGCTCGTCGAGCGAGGCCTCGAGGTGTTCTGGTGGGATCCGGGCGACTACCCCGCCGAGAGCCGGATCACCTCCCGGCTGGTCGACGGGGTCTGGCGGCACACACTGGTCTCGGGCGGCACGGAGTACGACTGCTCGACCATCAGCGCCGTCTGGAACCGCAGGCCCTCGCGCCCCCGGCCGGCGGAGACCGTCGAGGACGCGACACACCGCGGCTACGTAGAGAAGCTGGCGAGGATCTACCTCAACGGGTGGGAGGACACCTTCGACGCCCGCTGGTTCCCGGCGCGCAGCATCGACGTGATCCGCACCCAGAGCAAACTGGTCAATCTCACGGCCGCCGCCCGGCTCGGCTTCACCGTGCCGGAGACGACCGTCACCAACGACCCCGAAGAGCTGGCCGAGGCCTGGACGGCGGCGGAGGGACGGCTGATCTCCAAGGAGGTCGAGTTCGTGGAGTTCGCGCTGGACGGCGAGGGCCACAACTTCTACACGACCCCGGTCACCCGGCGGCACCTCACCAGCCGGCACCGCCTGACCCACGCCCCCGCGATCCTCCAGCCCTACGTCGACAAGGCCGTGGAGCTGCGGATCACCGTCGTGGGCGACCGTGTCTTCACCGCGGAGATCCACTCGCAGGGGTCGAGGGCCACCCGCCACGACTACCGCCACTACGAGGGCCACTTCTCCCAGTACGCCGTCCACGACCTGCCCGAGGACATCGAACGGCGCTGCGTCGAGCTGGTCAGGTCGCTGGATCTGGCCTTCGGCTGCATCGATGTCATCCTCACCCCGAAGGGCGAGTACGTGTATCTGGAGCTCAACCCCGCCGGCCAGTGGGGATGGATCGAGGAGTTCACCGACCTGCCCATCTCCGAGGCGATCGCCGACTGGCTCGCCGCGGAGGAACGTCCCGTCCCACAGGTGGTCCCGGCGTGACAGCATTTCCCGCATTTCCCGAGTTCCCCGAGACACTGGCCGAGGCCGTCGAACTCCTGCGCGGGCTGTCGCGCAGGCACACCGGCGTACCGGCCGCGCACGGCGCGGTCGCCGCGTGGCGTGCGACCCGCCCCGCGAGCCGGGCCCAACTGATCGTGGACGCGCGACCCGGCTCGCCGGTCGTCGACTACGACCTGCTCCTCGACCATCCAGGCGGTGGGACCGTCGCCGTCACCGCGTCCGTCGAGGACGGGGTTCCATGGACGGTCGACCACTCCACCCACTGGGCCGCGGGCAAGGTCCTGGCCGTCGACGGGCAGGAGTTGTCGGTGCAGACCGCCCTGCTCACGCTGCGGGCACTCGCCGACCGCGACCGGACCGTGCACGACGACCTCATCGACTACTGCGTCCTCACGCTGGCCAGCTGGGAGGAGCCCGAGCCTTCCCAGGAGGAGCTGCAGCGGGCATCCGACGACTTCCGCAGGCAGCGCGGCCTGCACAGCCGCGCCGACATGCTGCGGTGGTTGGAGGAGGTCCAGCTGACCCCCGGCGCGTATGACAACCACCTGTACTCCCTGGCCAAGATGCGCGGGTTCAGGACACGCCTGGAGGCCGAGTCGGCCAGGGCCTACTTCGACGACCACGCCGCGGAGTTCGACCAGGTCTCGGCCGTGTGGGCGGTCGGGCCCGAGCCGAGGCTGATCGAGCTGGCGGGTCACGACGATCCCCTCGCGGCGCTCGCCGGGGCGGTGGCGTCCCCCTCGGGCGAGCTCGCCGTCCACGTGGCCGACCGGGTCGCGTCCGAGTTGCCCGCCCCGCTGCGCGAGGCGGCCGAAGGGGTGACGGTCGGGCCGGTGCCGTATCGCGACGCCTTCCTCCTCGGGACCGTACGCCGCCGCCGCCCCACCGAACCCTCCCCCGACACGCTGGCCGCGGCCGGACGGGCCGCGTTCTCCGCCTTCCTCACCGGCAGGCGGGCGGAGGCGAAGATCGAGTGGTACTGGCTGTGATCCCCTCCGCGCCCGGGTACGTCCTCAGCGAACGGGGTCCGGTTCGAGGGCCCGCCAGTTCAGGCGTTCCCGGTGGAGACGTTCCATGGCCATCCAGCCGAGCGAGAACGGCAGGCCGCCCAGGGCGACGATGCTCAGGATGCCGGGTCCGGTGACGTCGAAGACGGCCCCCGGGCCGTCGAACAGCTGGGCGACGGTCTGGAAGGCGAGGTGGAAGCCGATGCCCGCCCAGATGTCGCCGGTGGCGACGCGGAAGCCTCCGAGGATGAGGCCGAAGACGAAGAAGACGAGGAGCCTGTCGAGGGAGGCGGCGGCTCCGACGAGGAATCCGAACAGCGTGAACAGTGCGGCCTGCCCGATGACCGCCTGCCAGGCCGGCACCACGGTGACGAGGTTGCGCTGCAGATAGCCGCGGAAGACGAGTTCCTCCGGCAGCGCCTCGTACAGGAAGACGAGCACGACCAGGAGCGCCGCCACCCGGAGGGAGTCCGCGGCGGAGGTGCGCAGGCCGATCTCGACCCAGCCGAAGCCGAGACAGAGCGCGAACCCGATGGCGGCGGGGATGAGCCAGCAGGCCATCCCGAGCGCCAGGCTCCGCAGGCCGACGCGCGGGGAGGGCAGCCCGAGGCCGGTCCAGGGCCGACGGTCGAGCAGGCGGCGGGCGGCCACGACCATGGGGATGACGAGAACCGTCGTGAGGACGGCCCTGGCGGCATGGGTAAAACGGTCGTAGTCGTCGCCGAGCGGGGTGCCGTGGTAGACGAACAGCCAGAGCAGGACGGCGACGGCGAACACGATGAGGATTCGCCAGAGCGGGGCGAGGCGAGAGTCGGGGGTGGTCCGGGGATCAGACACGTCAGGTTCGCTCTCTACGAATGGCCTGGCAGTGGATCTCGATTTCGATCCTAAGGCGGTACGGCACGCTCCGCTCGACCCCTGCCCCTACCTCGCGAGATTCGCCCTCGGCCCGCGAAAGTCACCCTCGGTCCCCGCACCGCGCACCGCGCACCGCGCACCGCGCACCGCGCACCGCGCACCGCGCACCGCGCACCGCGCACCGCGCACCGGCCATGATGCCCCGCACCACCGCGGCCGGGAGGTGGAGTGCCGGGCAGGGCGCTGGCACACCTGGAGCCTGTACGGACTTCGGATCTTCAAACGGGTGGGAAGGCTTCGGCTCCGCATGATGGCTTCGCACAGATAAGGGCGCGGGCGGCTTGCGGTGCCGCGATCTCATGCTCGGCAGTGACTCACCCCGGATCCGGCAGGTCCGTCGACGCGAGCCTGGCCGGGTCGATCACGGTCGCGATGGCGACGATCCGGCCGTCGACGACGGTGAACGCCATGACCGAGAGCGGAGCTCCGTTCTCGTGCCAGGAGACGAACCCGGGAAGGCCGTTTACGAGCACCGCTCGCCCTCGCGCGGCTGCGCCGGCGGCGACTCTCGCGGCTGCGCCGGTGGCGACCTTGGTGGCGCCGAGGATGACGACCACACCGTCGGAGGTGTCGACGGTCAGCCTCACCTCCGGGTCGAGCACGCGCAGCAACCCCTCGAAGTCGCCGCGGCGAGCCGCCGCCAGGAAAGCCTGGATCACCTCGCGCTGCTCCCGTCCGGCGGCCGCCGGCCGCTCGGTCGCCTGCACCTTCCTGCGCGCGCGACTGGCGAGCATCTTGGTGGCGTCGGTGGACCTGCCGAGGATCTGGCCGATCTCGTCGAACGGCACCGCGAACAGGTCGTGCAGCACGAACGCCAGCCGCTCGCTCGGTCCGAGCGACTCCAGGACGACCAGGAGCGCGAGCCCGACCGAGTCTGCGAGCGCCACGTCGTCCTCCGGCGCAAGGCTGTCGTCGACCGTCACGACGAGTTCGGGCAGCCGGTCGTCGTAGGACGCCTCGGGGCGGGTCTGGCGTGATCGCAGGACGTCAAGACTGATCCGGCCGACCACCGTGGTCAGCCAGCCGGCGAGGTTGTGGATGGTCGCCGTGTCCTGACGGGAGAGCCGCAGCCAGGCCTCCTGGACCACGTCCTCGGCGTCGGCGTGCGAGCCGAGCATGCGGTGGGCGACCGCGCGCAGCCGGTCGCGCTGGGCCTCGAACGCCTCGCCCACCGGGTCCGTCGGGCTGGTGTCGGACATGTTGTTACCTTCCTCGGATCTGCTTCGTCATAGGTCATGACGGGCCCGGACGGGCACAGGTAACCGATGAAGGAGCAAGACCGATGGAAGCACGCATGAAGAGCCAGGCGAACGCCGACGTGACGACGGCGATCCAGCACCTCTACAAGGCGATTCACGCCGGTGGCGTCGACCCGCGCGTACTCGGGCTGGTCCACTTGCGCGCCAGCCAGATCAACGGCTGTAGCCCGTGTGTCCTTGCCGGGGTCACGGCGGCCAAGAAGCACGGAGAGACCGACGAGCGGCTGCACAACGTGGTCGCCTGGCGCGAGACGCCGTTCTTCACCGAGGCGGAGCGGGCAGCGCTCGCACTGACCGAGGCCGCCACCCGGATCCAGGACGGCTCGCCGGGTGTGACCGACGAGATCTGGGACGCCGCCGCCGCCCACTTCGACGACGAGCAGTTGTCCGTGCTCAACCTGGAGATCGCGCTGACCAACTTCTTCAACCGGATCAACCGCACGATTCGAGAGCAGGCCGGCAAGACCTGGTGAGCTGGGCGGGGCGTCATCCATCCGGAGGCCGCGCCTCCCGAGGCGAGAGATGACGTCCCGATGGCAGGACGGCGAAAGCATGCCCCCTGTACGGAATGGAGATCAGGGGATTTGCCTGCGCCAAAAGGAGCAAAACCCCCAAGACGGCGGCCCCGGCGAAGGCCTGAACGACGAGCGGGACGGACGCCGGCGGTTACGACTACGACGCGGACTACGGCTGAAGGCAGCCAAGTACGCGGAGCCGTCCTGTGGATCCGCGTACTCAACCCTTCTGAAGATTCGAAGTCCGTACAGGCCCTGGAACCGGGTGGCCCTCAACGGGCACAGGACCGTGGTTCCGCACCGGCCACCGACCTCGGGCACACCGCAGCGGCTCCGATCATCGTCACGGTCACCGCGGGATGGCGGGCCGGTTCGAAACCGGCCCGCCACGGATCAGCGAGAGGGAGCAATCCCGTACCTGCGGGAAGCGGGATGGATCACATCTCTGTGTTCGGGGTGGCCTGTTCGGAGGTCTGGCGGATCCGCTCGATCTGCGCCTGGGTGACGTTGAGGGTGCCGAATTCCTTGACCGCCTGGTAGTAGGTCCAGGCGAGGCTGTTGCAGGTGCCCCTGGGGATGGCGGAATATCCCGCGCAGACCTGCCTCATGTCGAAGTAGAACGCGTCGTCGATGCGCGGCTTGTTCGCCGGGAACTGGCTTACCGCCTTGTAGTTGCGGTAGCCGAAGTCGTGACGTCGGCACGGCATTCTGAAGTCGAAGCCGAGTGGCTGGTCGGGGCTGGTCGAACACAGGTCGGTCGACCAATCGAAGTTGTAGTCCGCCCAGGCCGCCTGGTTCTGCCAGGCGGCGACCCAGGTGCCGGCGCTGCCTGCCGTAGGCTGGCTGAAACTGGAAAGCGCGGCGAGCTTTTGCTCCAGCGTCACCGCGTAGGCGGGCAGCGTTAATCCGATTAACGTGGCGATGGAGATGGCGACGGTTGCGAGGGCGCGTTTGAACATAGACTCTGCCTTTGTTCGGGGGGTACCTCTCGCGGCAGGGACCTGCCACGGCCTAACAATGCGGCGAAATATCCCATGATGCCAAAACATATCTTCGTCAAGCTCTGGGCAGATATTCGTAAACGACCGCTCTTTACAACATTTACAGCCTCATGTAATGGCGCGTACGGAAAGACCGGCACGCGTGAACGGCCCGCGGGGTGTCCGGGAACGGGCGGGGAGCCGCGGCCACTCCCCCGCCCGCCGGTCCGCCCGGCCGCACCCCGCGCGAAGACGCCGTCCGGCGATCCCCGCGTACTCGGCCTGCCGGGTCGGGACGGCGGCGACCCACCGACGGCCGCCACCGTCGGACCGGCGGACACCGTCGGCCATGGCGGCGGCGGACGTGCGACGGATGTCGGGGAAGGCCCTAGAGCCGGTAGAAGTCGGTGTAGTGGTTCGGCGAGAACCAGGTCACGCCGGTGCTGCGGTTGACGACGATCCGGTAGGCGTCACGAGCCGCGCCCCGCGCCCGGGAGTAGACGTCGTACTCGTAATAGGTGGCGCCGGCGGGGAGCTGGCCCTCCCGGTTGTAGAACCGTCCGCCGGTGTAGTTGTACTTGCCACCCGACCAGGCGTACCAGCCGCTGCTGGTGGGGTAGCCCTTGGAGGCCCAGGTCGCGTCGGCCGAGCGCGCGTCGGAGCAGCGGGAGATGGTGCAGGAGTTGAAAACCGATGCGTCGGCGGGGGTGATGCCGACCACGCCGGTCAGGGACACGATGGCGGCGAGTATGACGGTGAGCCATGCCAGCCGGGAGGGTCGGGGACGCTGGGAGATGTGCACGGTGTCTCCTTGCGAGGGGGGTGCGACGGTGACGGACACCTGTCAGGATCACCGCTCGGCGGCTGTCAGGTAAAGGCAAAGATCGCCAAAGGTGCGATGAACTCTTCGCGGATCCGAACCGACACTTCGGCGGCGGCGCGAGCCTCTGAGCGGGTGCGTGAGTGGGCGTGTGACGGTGAGGGCGGTGCGCGACAATCACCCCATGACGGCATCACTGACCGGCGCGGTCCAGCTCCCCGACGGTGCGCGGGTTCGCGGCCGGGGACTCCGCAATGCCGCCCCCACCGGCCCGGCCCCGGACTTCGCGCTCTATCTCGGTTCGGCGCGCCTGCGGCGCCGTCACCAGAGCGCTCTGCCGTGGCCGCACGAATGGATTCGCTGGCCGGACTTCCTGCTGCCTCTGGACCGGCACGCGGCCGCCCGATCCATCGTCCACCTGCACGACCAGGCACGGTCGGGGCTCGGTGTCGAGGTCGCCTGCGGCGGCGGGGTCGGCAGGACCGGCACCGTCATGGCCTGCCTGGCCACCCTCACCGGCCTGCCCCCTCGGGAGGCCGTGGAGTGGACGCGCGAGCACTATCACCACCGCGCGGTCGAGACCCCCTGGCAACGGCGGTGGGTGGCGTGGTTCTCCGCCCACCGCGAGGCGTGATCCCGCGAGGCGGCGTACCCGGAGCGATTTCGCCCCCGGCCACGGCCCGGCCTCCGGACAAGGCCGCGTACGGCCCCGAGCGGGTCGGTCCGGGCACCGGTCCGGTACGGCCGGTCGCGGCCCGCGAATCGGAGTAGCGTCCGAGTGGTCGTTCCGGTCCGCGCGAGCGCGGCACGTGGAGGAAGGGAATCGGCCATGCCGGGAAGAAGCTCGTACGAGCCGGGGACGTTCTGCTGGGCAGACCTCAACGCGCCCGATCCGGATGCCGCCACGGCCTTCTACACCGGCCTGTTCGGCTGGCACGCGCACCTCGACCCCGATCCGCTGGTCGCGGGCCACGTCACCCTGACGACGGACGGCGACCTGAGCCGTCCGGTGGCCGCGCTGATGCCGATGACCGCCGGAGCGCCGCCCGGGACACCGGCCTTCTGGACGACCTACGTCAGCGTCACCGACGTCGACGCCACGGCCGAGATCGCGCGGGGCGCGGGCGGCCAGGTGTTCATGGGACCGATGGACACCGGGGACCTGGGCCGCTTCGCGCTGCTGTTCGACCCGCAGGGCGCGTTCATCGGGCTCTGGCAGGCCAAGGACTTCCACGGCGCCGGGGTCGTCGGCGAACCGGGCACATACTGCTGGAGCGAGCTGGCCGTACGCGACGTCGAGGGCGCCAGGGCGTTCTACGGGACGATGCTCGGCGGGGAGGGCGACACCCACGTGTCCGGCCCCGCCACCCGTACGGAGTGGCGCACACCCGCCGGCCGGCTGACCCGGATGGACGAGCGGTGGCCCGCCGAGACCCCACCCCGCTGGACGGCCGTCTTCACGGTGTCCGGCTGCGACGCGACCGCCGAACGCGCCACCCGGCTGGGCGGCACGGTGGCGGTGTCGCCCCACGACACCCCGGCCGGGCGGTCCGCCCTGCTCGGCGACCCCCAGGGCGGGCGCTTCTCGATCATCCAGCCGAACGGCTGACCGGGTGCCGGTGGTCGCGTTGGAGCCGGCCAGGGTAGCGATTTCGGCCACGTGGCCGGACCTCTCCGGCTCCGAGGAGATCGGCGGGTCACAGGATGATCGCCGTATGTCCGTGACGAGCATGCTCGTCACGGACATACGGCGGCACCCGTCAGGTGAGGAGGCTGTCTCCGATCCAGCCGTTGGGGGAGCATCCCGGCGGGATGGCGAAGACGGCCGAGCCGATCGGGGTCGTCCACTCGTTGAGCAGGTCGGCCTCGGCCAGCCTGCGCTGGATCGGGACGAACTGCCGGGAGACGTCGGCCTGGTAGGAGGCGAACAGTATCCCGGAGTCGGCGTGCCCGTCGGGGGTGAGCCCCTCGTCGTAGTTGTAGACCCTGCGCAGGATCCGCAGGTTCGGGTCGGTGACATGGGCCCGGCGGATATGGGCCTGCTCGGAGATGACGGGGAAGCCGATCGCGTTGAGCTTCTCGAAGTCGGCGCTGTCATGCTCGTCGCGTCCGGTGAGCGGGGCGCCGTTGTCCAGGCGCCGGCCCACGGTGAACTCCTTGGCGACCCGATCGACGGCGTCCCAGGTCTCCATCTCGGCCCGGATGCGCCGCAGCACCAGCGTGGTGCCACCGCGCAGCCACTCCGGGCCGTCGCTCACCCACACGGCCCGGTCGAAGTCGGGGGAGCCGGGTGCGGGGTTGACGGTCCCGTCGAGCTGGCCCATGACGTTGCGCTGGGTCATCCCGGCGGGCTGGGTGCCCGCGCCGCGCCGGAAGCCCCGCTGGGTCCAGCGGACCTTCGCAAAGGAGCGGGCGTCCTTGACGACCATGCGCAGGGCATGGGACAGGGTGAGGGCGTCGTCGGCGCAGATCTGCAGCAGCAGGTCCCCGCCGCTCCACTCCTTCTTGAGCCTGTCGACGGCGAAGGCGGGCAGTGGCGCCGCCGCCTCCGGACGGCGGTCGGCCAGCCCGGCCGCCGTGAGGAAGCCGGGGCCGAACCCGAAGGTCACGGTCAGCCGGGCGGGCAGGACGGCCAGCTCCGGCTCGGTGTCGGCCAGGGCGGGTCTGCCCTGGGTCAGCCGCCGGGCGTCGTCGGTGAGCAACCGCATCATCCGGACCAGCGCCTCGCGGTCGGTGTCCGGCAGCAGGTCCAGGCCGACGAACACCCCGTACGTCTGGGGCGCCGTCGCGATACCCGCCTGGTGGACCCCGTCGAAGGGTTCCGTCGCGGAACCCCCGGAGACGGGGGAGG
This sequence comes from Streptosporangium sp. G11, assembly GCF_051192615.1. Taxonomy (NCBI): domain Bacteria; kingdom Bacillati; phylum Actinomycetota; class Actinomycetes; order Streptosporangiales; family Streptosporangiaceae; genus Streptosporangium; species Streptosporangium sp. G11. The sequence goes on along the minus strand of NZ_JBPJUQ010000040.1, from coordinate 59,783 downwards.
CCGCCGGAGCGGTCCGGGGATCGGACTGGGGGGCGACTGAGGGGACAGCCTGGTCGGGGGCACACGCGGCCAGGGCGCCGACCGCGGTGGCGGCGCCTCCCGCGAGCAGCCCTCTGCGGCTGAGTCGAGGTTCCCGCATGGGATCTACTCCACTTCCCGATCAGCCGTTGCCCATGTCCATGCCGCCGTCACCCTTGTCGGCTTTCTCTCCTCCCATGTCCATGCCGGGCTGGTAGTCCTCCTTGCCTCCGGCGAAGTCCTTGCCGACCGCGGTGAACTCCAGGGTCTTGCCGTCCTTGAGGGTCAGGGTGAAGGGGATCTGCGCGCCGGGCTTCACCGCCTCGGTGACGCCCATCAGCATGATGTGGTCACCGCCGGGCTGGAGCTGGTGGGTGCCCCTCGCGGGGATCACGAACCCGCCCTCCTTGGGCCGCATGATCATCTTTCCCTTGGAGTCGACGACCTCGTGCAACTCGATCACCGGCGAGATCGGCGAGACGCCGGAGACGACCGTCACCTCGGCGTCGGTGTTGTTGACCAGGGTGCCGAAGGCGGCGCTCATCCCCTTCTTCGTGGTCTTCACCCACGGATCGGCGATCGTCAGAGCGGAGGCGGCAGCGGCGGCGACGGAGGGGGTGGCGGGTGCGGCGGCGCTGGGGGCGGCGGCCGGTTCGGTGGTGTCCTGGGAGCCACATCCGCCCAGGGCCACCACGGCCGCGATCAGGAGTCCGGCGGGAGCGGTACGGCTGATTCCGGCGCGGATGACTCCATGGCCACCGCTTTCGCGACGGCTGGTTCCGGCACGGTTGACACGACGAGCAGACACGTTGACGCCTTTCTTGTGGCCGGACCGGCAGGCCGCGGCCGAACGCCGCCTCGATATGGCCATGCCGGACACGCGGCCCGGATTGTCACGCTGATTCGGTCCGCCGAGCGACCGGAAGGCCACATCGGCGCAGGCCCGCGCGTACGTACGTGCGGGCTCGGGAACGAGTCACGCCCCCGGGTGACCTGGGCGGTCAGCCGGAGGTGACGGTGACGATCCGGGGAGGGCCGCGTCGGCTGACGACGTGGCGCAGCGCGGCGGAGCGGAGAACTCCGGGCTCGACCGCGCTCGCGGTGAGGAAGGAGGCGTACGCCGGGGTCGCGACCACGATCAGCACGCGGCACAGCCGGGCACCGAGCCGTCGTAGCAGCGTCCAGAGCACCGCCTCGCCGCGCGCCAGCCACAGAGCGGTCAGCCCGACGGCCCAGCCGTGCGCCACCAGCATGCCCAGGCCGGGCAGCAACCCCGAGTGGACATGCCCGATCATCTCGGCGGGGGACGCGGCGTGCGCGAGGGAGAACAACACGTGCAACCCGGCCTGCAGGCCCGCCAGAAGCGGCAGGATCACCGCCAGTGTCCGCTCGCGCCCCGAGACGGCGAGGGCCGCGACGAAGGCGAGAGCCAGGGCGGCGGTCGCGGTCGGCACGGAGACCGAACCTCCCGCGAGGACGTGCGCCATCACGCTCAGCCCCAGGCAGACCGCGGCGAAGGCGGCCGCGCGGGCGAGGCGGAAGGGCGACGTCGCGGGCATGATGGGGAAATCATCCCACGCCGCCCCGGCGGTGCGAAGTTCGAGACCCATGGGCGGTTCGCGCCCGCGCCGCCCCCGTGCCACCCCGTGCCACCCCGTGCCACCCCGTGCGTCTCCGGCGCGTCGAGGCCGCCCCGGCTCCCCCGGCTCGCGGCCACTCCACCCGCCCGGCTCCCTCGGCTCGCGGCACTCAGCCCGCCCCGGCCGGAATCTCTGTTTTCGCAGCTCAAGAGGGCAGAGGCCGCCTCGGGGGCATTGAGATGACCCGGGTCCGGAAAAAATCTCGAAAGAAATCCGGCCGCCGTGTCGAATCGGCCCGAGCTCGTTCGAAGCGTAGTCAGAGGGCCGGGAGGAACACGGGAACCGGCCAGGACGCGTGAGGAGAGGGCCATGACCCAGCAGACGACGAGGACCGCGAACTCGGTGGCCTGCGACCCGCGGACGAGCCTCACCAGGTCGCTCCTGGGTTACGGCGTGATCGCCGGGCCGCTGTACATCGCGGTGTCCCTCGCCCAGGCGCTCACCCGGGAGGGCTTCGACCTCTCCCGCCACGCGTGGAGCATGCTCGCCAACGGTGACCTCGGCTGGATCCAGATCGCCAACCTCGTCGTCGCCGGGCTGGCGAGCGTCGCCTGCGCGGTCGGCCTGCGCCGGGCCCTGGTCCCCGGGCGCGGCGCGACCTGGGCTCCCCGGCTCGTCGGCGCGTACGGTGTCAGCCTGGTCGGCGCGGGGATCTTCCGGGCGGACCCGGGGATGGGCTTCCCCGCGGGCACGCCCGAGGGGCCGGGACCGGTCAGCTGGCACGGGATGCTCCACTTCGCCTGCGGCGCCGTCGGCTTCCTGTGCGTGATCGTCGCCTGCTTCGTCATCGGCCGCCGGTTCGCCGCGGAGGGGCGTACAGGGTGGGACGTCTTCTCGCGGTTCGCCGGCACGCTGTTCCTCGTGACCTTCGCCGCCATGGCGAGCAGCGGGGGTGCCGTCTGGGCCAACCTGGTCTTCGTCACCGGAATCGTGGTCATCTGGGCCTGGCTCTCGGCCCTGTCGCTCCACCTCTACCGGCACACCGCGCCCCAGCACACCTGATCCCGGCCACCACTCGACCGGACCGTTCAAAAAACAAGATCAAGGAGAGACACGATGCGATACATGGCCACCCTCAAGGTCACCAACCGGCCCGACACCCCGCCGTCCGCCGAGCTGATGGAGGCCATCGCCAAGCTCGGCGAGGAGGCCACCAGGGCGGGCGTGCTGCTCGACACCGGCGGGCTGGCTCCGAGCGCGCAGGGGGCGCGGATCGAGCTCACCGGGGGCAAGCTGAGCGTCACCGACGGCCCGTTCGCCGAGGCGAAGGAGTTGATCAGCTACGCCATCTACCAGGTCCGGTCGAAGGAGGAGGCCGTGGAGTGGGCCTCCCGCTTCGTGAAGATCCACCGCGACCACTGGGAGGGCTGGGAGGGGGAGGGCGACCTCCTTCGCGTCTTCGGCCCCGAGGACTTCGCCGCCCCCGCCTGAAGCCGCCGTCGCCGACGCCCCGGCCGGGATCCCCGCGAGGATCCCGGCCAGGGCGCCGGTCTCTCCTCACCGATCTCGCCCCGCACCCTCCCCGGCACCGGTCGCCGCGCCCGACCGGGGAGCCAGGGAAGCCTGGAAGCCGGGAAAAGGGCGATGTCACGAGCGGGGACGACGTGCTTGGATCGGGAGGCATGACGGTTGGTGATCCTCACAAGGCCATCGAGGCGGTCTGGCGGATCGAGTCCGCGAGGGTGATCGCGGGGCTCGCCCGGATGGTGCACGACGTCGGCCTGGCCGAGGAGCTGGCGCAGGACGCCCTGGTCATCGCGCTGGAGCAGTGGCCCACGGCCGGCGTACCGGATAATCCCGGCGCCTGGCTCATGCTCACCGCCAAGCACCGGGCGATCGACCTGCTGCGCCGCAGGAACCGGTACGAGCAGAAACTCGAAGAGGTCGGCCGGGACATGGAGATCCGCCAGGAGTCGGCCGAGGCCGAGCTGGACGACGCCCTCGACGATCACATCGGCGACGACGTGCTGCGCCTCCTCTTCACGGCCTGCCACCCCGTACTGTCCGCGGAAGGGCGTCTGGCGCTCACCCTCCGCCTGCTCGGCGGCCTGACGACGGAGGAGATCGCGCGCGCCTTCCTGGTGCCCGAGCCGACCGTCGGGCAGCGGATCTTCCGGGCCAAGCGCACCCTCGCCGACAAGCGGGTACGGGTCGAGATGCCCACTCCTGCCGAGCTGGGTGACCGGCTCTCGTCGGTCCTGGAGGTCGTCTACCTCATCTTCAACGAGGGCTACTCGGCGACCGCCGGTGACGACTGGATGCGCCCCTCGCTCTGCGAGGAGGCGCTGCGTCTGGGGCGGATCCTGGCGGGTCTCATGCCGGAGGAGTCCGAGGTGCACGGCCTCGTCGCCCTGATGGAGATCCAGGCGTCCCGCATGCGCGCCAGGACGGGCCCCGGCGGCGAGCCCATCCTGCTCCTCGACCAGGACCGGGGACTGTGGGACCGGCTGCTCATCCGCCGCGGGCTGGACTCGCTCGCTCGCGCCGAGGCGCTCGGCACGCTGGGCCCGTACGGCCTGCAGGCCGCGATCGCCGCCTGCCACGCCCGCGCGCTGTCCGCCGGCGACACGGACTGGGAGCGGATGGCCGCCCTCTACCGGGTGCTCGCCCATGTCGCCCCCTCGCCCGTGGTGGAGCTGAACCGCGCGGTCGCGGTGGGCATGGCGTACGGCCCGGGGCGTGGCCTGGAGATCGTGGACGAGCTGGTGACGGAGCGCGCGCTCAGGGACTACCCGCTGCTGGCCGCCGTACGGGGTGACCTGCTCGTGAAGCTGGGCCGCCTCGACGAGGCGCGCGAGGAGTTCGAACGGGCCGCGGGGCTCACCCGCAACGAGCGCGAGAGGGCCCTCTTCCTCGCCCGCGCGACCGCCGCGACCGGCTGACGGGCCGCGAGGAGAACCGGGGACCGGACCGCGGACCGGCTGTCGCGGCCGTCGTACTCACCGGTAACTAAGTAGCGGTGCTCACGCCCCGGGAGCGGATCGTCACGACGATGGAGTGCATGACGACACGACCGGTGAAAAACACGACGACGACCGCTTTCTACGCGCAGGCCGTCCTCTCCTTCGGGCTGTCGGTGGCGGCCCTGGGGATCGGCATCGCCTACCTGCCCGTGACCTCCTGGGTCCGATCCTTCATGGGGATCGGGCTGCTCTACGTGGTGACGTCGACGTTCACGCTCGCCAAGTGCGTCCGGGACCGGAACGAGGAGGCGGCCGTCGTCAGCCGCGTCGACCAGGCCAGGCTGGACAAGCTGCTGGCCGAGCACGACCCCTTCAAGAACGACTGACGCCCACGGGCCGGCGGCGACCCGGCACGCGCGGAAAACCGGTCGTCCCCCGCCCGCACCCGGTGCCCGGGTGGCGGGCGCACGTCTCAGGGCTCGGAGTGCTCGTACCGGTCCGTGCGGGCCTGGTCGTGTGGCGCGGGCGGGGACCCGCCCCCGGGGCCGGGCAGCACGTCGACGTCCGTGGCGCGCATCGGCCGGTCGCACACCGCGCAGTGCAGTTCGACATGGCTGATCTCGCCGCAGGCGTGGTGACGGTAAAGCACCGGCGGACCGGCCTCGCCCGCCGTCCACCGGTCGCCCCAGCGCACCATCACCAGGAGCAGGTCGCACAACTCCAGGCCCTTGGTGGTGAGCGTGTACTCGTGGCGGGGCGGGCGGCTCGAATACTCCTGCCGCTCCAGCACACCGTTCTCGACCAGCCACTTGAGCCGCTCGGCGAGCACCTTGCGTGAGATGTCCAGACTCTGCTGGAGCTGGTCGAAGCGGCCTATGCCGACATAGACGTTCCGCAGGATCAGTGGCGACCACGGCTCACCGATGACATCCAGCGTGCGGGCGATCGAGCAGGCCATGTCACCGAATCGGGTTCGCTGCATGAGGGCAGTCTAGGCGAGAGGGTTCCCTTAGGGAACGATCCCCTGTTACCGTCTCCCCTGCCAGTTCCTTGAGGGAACTCACTGGAGGGAGCATCGTCATGAACCGTCCACAGGTCGTCTCGGCCCAGGATTGGCGGGCCGCGCGGGAAGCACTGCTGGTGAAGGAGAAGGAGCACACCCGCGCACTGGACGCGCTGGCCGCCGAGCGGCGCAGGATGCCGATGGTCCGGATCGGCGGGGACGGCGGGGGATACGTGTTCGAGGGCCCGGACGGGCCGGTGAGCCTGCTCGACCTGTTCGACGGGCGGCGCCAGCTCATCGTCTACAGCTTCATGTGGCTGGGCGCCGACACCTTCTGCCCGGGGTGTTCGATGTTCACCGACAACATCGGGCACCTGAGCCATCTCCACGCGCGCGACACCTCCCTGGTCCTGGTGTCCCGCGGCCCGCTGGCGGAGATCACGCCGTTCAGGGAGCGCATGGGTTGGACGATCCCGTGGTACTCCTCGCTGGGCAACGACTTCAACGACGACATGGGAGCGGGCGACGGGTTCGCGCTGAACGTCTTCCTGCGCGACGGCGACGACGGCGACGGCGACGACACCGTCTACCGCACCTACTTCACCTCGGGACGGGGCGTCGAGCGGCTCGGCAGCGGCTGGACCTTCCTCGACCTCACGCCGCTCGGCCGGCAGGAGACCTGGGAGGACTCCCCTGAAGGCCGGCCGCGGAGCCGACCCTACGAGTGGTGGCGCCTGCACGACGAGTACGAGGTGTGAGCACCACCCGATCGATCATCTCCCGACGAGGAGTCAGGACGCCGAGAATGAGGAACCCGCGATGACCGAGACGACGCCCGTCGCCGAGCTCCTGTTCGGCGACGCCGACGCGACACCGATCAGCACGGACGAAGCGACGATCAAACCGTGGGACGAGGCGCGGGCGTGCCTGGAGTCCGCGCCGAAGGCCTGGCTCTCGACGGTGTGGCCCGACGGCCGCGCGCACGCCGCGCCCATCCTGCTGGTCTGGGTCGGCGACGCGTCCTGGATCGCCACCCGCCCGACGTCCCGCAAGGCCAGGAACCTCGCCGGTAACCCCCACTGCGTCATCACCGTCGCCGACGAGACCCTCGACCTCGTGGTCGAGGGGAACGCCACCCGGGCGCGGGACGAGGACGAGCTCCGGCGGGTGGCCGCCGCCTTCAGGGCGAAGTACGAGTGGGAGCTCGCGGTGCGCGACGGCTCCGTCCACGAGGACAGCCTCCCCGGCTCACCCGAGTACGGCTTCTACCAGGTCAAGCCCACGCGCGCCTTCGGTTACGGCACGGACGGCAGGACGGCGACACGCTGGCGGTTCGGATGACCGGAGCCGCCCGGCCTCACGCCTGCTCACGCCCGGCCCGTTCCCCGCGGGAGTAGTCCCTGAGCTCGATGGTGTCGTGCAGGCGCACGCCCGTGCGCTGGAGCCCGGCCAGGGCGCGGATCACACCGGGGGGCAGGAAGGCGAACAGCCGCGTGCCCAGCAGGAGGGCCCGCAGCTGGAACCGGCTGTCCGACACGAGCCTCTTCGCCATCCTGCGCCCCATCGCCCAGCTGTATCTCACGTAGTCGCCCAGCTCGCTCTCGTACGCGCGAAAGGCACGCTCGTGGTCGCCACCGGCCGCCGCCAGCTCTCCTGCGAGGACGTAGGCGCCGACCACCGCGAGGCTGGTGCCGCCTCCGACCGCCGCGCCCGGCGAGTAGCCCGCGTCGCCGACCAGGCTGATCCGGCCGCGCGACCAGGAGTCCATGCGGATCTGGGTGATGGAGTCGAAATAGAAGGCGGAACTCCGGTCCATCTCGTCGAGCAGTCTCGGCACCTCCCAGCCCGCCCCGGAGAACGCCTCCCGCAGCAGCCGCTTCTGGCGCGGGACGTCGCGGTGGTGGCAGTCCAGCTCCTCGCTGCGGAACAGGAAGAGCGCGCGGGCCTCGTCCAGGTGCGCTGCGCTGTAGAACGCGACGCCCCTGCCCACGTCGCCGTACGCGAGCATCTCGGCGTCGAGGTCCCGGTAGTCGGGCAGGGAGAAGACCCCGAGATAGGTGCCGACGAACTCGGCGAAGCGCGACTCCTCGCCGAAGGTCAGGCCGCGCACGTTCGAGTGGACGCCGTCGGCACCGATCACCAGGTCGAACCTGCGGGGCGCGCCCGTCTCGAAGGTGACGTCGACCCCGTCGGCGTTCTCCCGGAGGGACGCGATCGAATCGCCGAACACGTACTCCACCCGGTCACGGGTCGCCCCGTGGAGGATCTCGCTCAGGTCGTCGCGCATGATCTCGACGTGCCGGTCGGAGAACGCGACGACCAGGCGGTCGATGTCCACGCGGACGGGCCGCCCGCCCCCCGCGCCGACGAGGGTGACGCGCCGGGTGCCCGTCTTCCTCTCCTCGATCGCGGGGAGCAGGCCCATCCGCTCCACGATCTCCACGGCCGGTTTGAACAGGTCGACCGCGTGCCCGCCCGCCTTGCGCAGGGCCGGTGCCCGCTCGACCACGGTGACCTCGAAGCCGTGGTGGTCCAGCCAGTACGCCAGGACCGGCCCGGCGACACTGGCCCCGGAGACGAGGATTCGCATGGTTTCCCTCCCTCTCAGCCGTTTTACTTAACGGAAGGTAAGTCATTCGGACGCCCTCACACAAGTGCTTACCTATCGTTAAGTCAGGAACCTGCACCGTGCCGGTACCCTTGGGCCGAGCACGAGGACGCCCGCGTACGGACGTCCGGCACGAGGACAGGAGAGAGCACCAGGTGGCCAGGCCGTCCGACACCAAGGCGCGCATCCAGGCGGTCGCACGGGAACTGTTCGCCGAGAAGGGCGTGCAGCAGACGAGCCTGCGGGACATCGCCGACCGGCTCGGGATCACCAAACCCGCGCTCTACTACCACTTCACCTCGCGGGAGGACCTGCTCCGCAGCATCGTCCAGCCGCTGATCGACGATGTCGACGCCTTCCTGGCCGACACCGAGGCGAATGCTCCACAGAGTCCCCGCGATCTTCTCCAGAGCTACTTCGACATCACCTTCCGGCACCGGGAGGTGACCGTGATGGTGGTCCGGGATCTGTCCACCCTGGCCCACCTCGATCTGGGGTCCCGCATGGGCAGCTGGCGGCGGCGGCTCATCGCCCTGCTGCTCGGCCCGGACCCCGACCTGGCCGCCCGCGCCCGCGCGGTCGTGGCCATCGGCGGGCTCTCGGACTGCACGGTGGAGTTCGCCGACGTACCGGCCGCGGCACTCGGCCCTCCCGCGGTGGCCGCCGCGCTGGCGGCGCTCGGGGCCGGCCCGCCCGTGGCCGGGTGAGCCCCCGCGAAAGCGGCCCCACCGGAACGGGTTCCGGGGGAAACCTGAGTACCGGCGTGAGTTCCGGCGAAAACCCGAGAGCTCACGTGACCTCCGGTGAAACCCCGAGGGCCGCGGGAAAGCGGCTCCGGTGGACCGAACCTCGGCGGAAAGCGAATTCACCGGGTCGGTTATCGGTGAAAAGCAGACCCGCCGCCCCGAACACCCAGTGGTGCCGAACAGGCACCACGAAAACGCACCCCGGTGTGACACACTTTCGACATCGCCACAGCGGCATCGATCGGTCACCCCGCCCCATTCCAACGGACGCACCACGGGTTGATGCCCGCGGCCGCCGATCGGAGGTCCACATGGACCTGTCCACGCACGCCCACCCAGACTGGATGATCTGCGACGTCGCAGGGGAGATCGACATCTTCACGGCCAACGCCCTCCGCGAGCATCTGCTGGCCGCGCTGGGCCGCCCGGGATACCGGCTTCTCCTCGACATGTCCATGGTCACCGCCATGGACGCCAGCGGGGTGGCCGTGCTGCTCTCCACCCTGCGCAGGGCCGTACGACGCGGTGGCACGCTGCGGCTGATCGCGCCCGCGCCGGTGGTGCGCGGGCTGCTGAAGACCAGCGGGCTGTCGGGGAAATTCGCCGTCAGCGCCGATCTGGCCGGTGCGCGGATCGCGGAACCGCTGCTCGTCGGCGCCATGTGAACCACCGCCCGCACGCCGTTTCGGCCCGGGGAACCCCCGCGGACCCGGGGCCGGGGCGGTCCCGGGCAAGCCTCATTGATTTATCAGCAAAAAGAGCGAGGAAACATCATAAAAGCGTCAAACGAGTCTAAAGTTAGCTCATGGTGACTCACCGCACGGCGGTCGTACCGGCAGATTCAGGAACCCCCGGCAAATGTCTCTGCGGCCATCAGGCCGACTACGTGATCGAAACGCGCTGGTTCTCCGGCAGGCACTCCCGCGATCCGGTCTGCGCCCCCCATGTCACCGAGGTTCTCCAGGGAATCGCGAAGCAGAATGCCCGCCGCGACGGGGGGTGAACGCTCGACGGGAACCGGCCGCGAGCTCGCCCGCGCGCCGGTGATCGACACTCCGGCCGGCGTGAGCGTCACGATCAATGCCACGACCCGTGGACACTCCGGGTCGCGGACCCCGTCCTCGACGGGCACGACACCCGGCCTCAGGGGGCCGGAGATTCGCGGATCTCGGCCAGGGAGATCCGCATGGCGTCGGCGGCGCGCGTGAACCAGTCGGAGATGGCGGCCAGCTCGTCCGGGCCATAGCTCTCGAAGAGCTCGGTGAGCCGCCGATAGGTGGGCTCGTACGCCGACGCGAGGCGGACGGCCGAGTCGCCTTCCGGGACGATCCGGACACGGCGCCGGTCCCGGGGATCGGGGACGCGCCGGGCATAGCCCGCGTTCTCCAAACGGTTGACCACGCCGGTGACGGCCCCGGTGGTGAGACCGGCCAGCTCGGCGAGACGTCCCGCGGTGAGCGCCTCCTCCCCCGCGCCGAGGACGAAACCGAGACACGTCAGGTCCGTGACGTTGATGCCGAGGCGCTCGGCGAGCGTGTGCTGCCCGACCAGGCTCAACGCGATCAGCTGGTCCATCCGGGCCAGGACCTCCAGCGGCGAGGCGCCGGCTTCGGAGTTGCGTTCCACCGTGAAATCTCCTTACTATCTAAGAAGCTTAGCTCGTGAGATAAATGATACGAGCGGATTCAACCTAGCGCCTGCCGCCACGGCCCGCGGGGGACGGCGCTTCAGATGGAGGAGACATCGTGGGGATGAGAAAAGACCTCGCGGAGCTGGCGGAGATCCACGAAGAGCACGACATGGGACACACCGTGGCGGGCTGGACCGGCTCGATCGTCTGCATCACCGGCTTCGCGATCTCCGGGGTGGCGATGACCGCCGCCAGCGTTCCCTTCTTCTGGATCGGCGCGGGGGTCGTGGTCCTGGGCGGCGCCCTGGGATGGCTTCTCCACCAGATGGGCCTCGGCAAGGAGGTCGGGCCGCGACCGGCGTCCGAACGCGGCATGCGCTGGCGCCCGGCACCGAAAACGCCGAAAACGCCGGAAGCACTGGGAGCACCGGGAGCACCGGGAGCACCGGGAGCACCGGGAGCACCGGGAGCACCGAGAACGTCGGGGGTGCCGGAGGCTTCGGGAGGAGCGGCACGGTCCCGTACGGAACCTCACGTCTCCGCCCGCCCGGCTCAGCCCGTGGCGGCGGTCCAGGCCGCATCGGGCACGCGGTCCACTCTCTGATCCGGCCGTATCCCGCACGATCCGGCCCCGGTGTCTCACCGGAGCGCGCAGGCCGGCCCCTCAGCCGAGGGGCCGGCCTTTGCGATTCTCCCGCCCGTTCGGCCCGTCCCGTCTCCGGCTCGCTCCAGCACGTCCCGGCCCGTTTTGGCCTGTTCAGGCCTGTTCAGGCTCGCTCGGGCCGGTGAAGAAGGGCCGTTCGAGACGGAGATCCAGCGGCCGGCCCTCCGAGCCACCGACACTCACCCCGCCATATGCCAGATGGGACGAAATCACGCAAGTACACTGTAATTCCCCGCCATCAGGGCGACCAGATCTGCATACCTGGTAAGACGGGGGGAACGCCCGCCCTGTGAACTGCGGGTCTAAGGAGTTTTTCCATGCCACCCGAAGGTGTGAACACGCTCTCGATATCGGCCGATGTGCGCGGAAGCGCCATCGTGGTCCGAGCGATCGGAGAGCTCGACTACGACTACGCACCGATCTTCCGGAGAGAGCTCACCAGGGTCTGGATCATGGGCGCCGGTAACGCGTCATCCGGGCTTCCAGCGTCTTCGCCGGTCGCCGCGCCGCCCGAGCTTCCGGTGCCCACGGCACTCGACCCGTCACCGCTTCCCTCGGAGACGTCCTTCCTCCTGGAGGCGCCGCTCCTCCCGGAGACGTCGTTCTTCTCAGGGTCGCCACTCCTGCCGGAGACGCCCTTCCTCTCGGAGGCACCGCTTCTCCCGGAGACGCCGTTCCTGTCGGAGAGACCGTTCCTGTCGGAAGTCCCGCCGACCTCGGAAGGCCCGCCCCCCTCGGGGCCACCGTCACCGCTGTCGCCCGAGCCCCCTTCACCGTTCTTTCCCGGGGGCCCGCCTCTCCCGGAGCCGGGCAGTCCGACGCCGCTCTTCCCCGAAGGTCCCTCCCCCCTCTCCCCGGACGTGCCGCCACCGGACGAGCCACCATCGAACGGGCCGCCATCGAACGGGCCGCCATCGCTCTCCACGACGGCCTCGCCCCCTCCGCCGCCACTGGTCGTCCCTTCCTCCCCTGAGGCGTCCCCGGGCACGCGAGCCGAAGGCGCGCCCTGGCTCATCCTCGATCTGGAGGGACTCACCTTCTGCGACTCCACCGGGCTCGCGGAGCTGCTGTGGATCCTGCGCAGGAGCCAGGAGACGCGGACACGCCTGGTGGTGACCGGGGCGAGCCGGACGCTGCGTCACATGATGGCCATCACCGGGCTCCTGCCCTACTTCGCAATGGCCGCCTCCGTGGAGGAGGTCCTTTCGGAGATGGAGTCCAGCACGGCGGAAGGACAGGGACACCACTGACGCGCGGGTGCGCGACGGCTCCGGTCTCCGGCGTGGAGCGGCTCCCGGCCGGGTGGCGGAGCCGGTGAACCGGCCACGGACCGCGAGCGGCTGACGGGGAGAGCGTCCGCGCCCTTCGGGAGGGCCCCGCGGGGAGGCACCTCTCAGGAGGACCCCTGAGGAAGACCCCGCGGGAGAGACACCCCGCTCCGGGAGACACCCCCCTGCGGGAGACACATCCGCAGGGGACGCCCCCGCGAAGGACGCGTCCCCGCGAGACACATCCCTGGAAGGCGCGCCCGCGGAAGAGTGTCCGCAGAAGTCTGAGACGTATGTCGTTAAAACGCACTCATTCGCCTGACAAATGGGTCAATATCTTCTTACGGGAAAATCCACTATCCCTCGAAAGTGGGGGTCCCGATGCGGAAGATGTCACCGCGGATGATCGCGGGAGCACTGCCCGAGTCCCTGGACGGGCTGCCCGTAGAACCCAGGGAATTCCTCGCCCTCGTGTCCGTGGACTTCACCGGGACGTACCAGGTCTACCTGGCGGCCAAGGACGAGCGCATCAAGATGACCCGGCTGTCCATGAGCCTGCTCGCCGCCCCGTTCGCCGCCGCGGTCGCGCTGGCCAGCGCGAAGGTGGTCAGCCCGCAGATGTTGACCACCTGGCACAGCGTCCCCTGGCACCTGTTCGCGATGGTCGCCGCGTTCGGGCTGCTCAGCGTGCTGCCCTTCCTGCGACTGATCGAGGCGGTCAACGCGCACATGAGGACCGCGCGGGCGCTCAACAACTTCCGGCTGCTCTACACGGTCCACCTCAAGGACCAGTTCGCGGCCCTCGGCTGGACTCCCAACCTGCCGGTGGATCCCCGCTATCCGGAGACGTACGCGCCGCTGGCCTGGCCGGGGATCAACGTGATGATGCTGGCCCTGGTCAACAGTTCCTACATCGCGGTCGGCGTGCTCGGGATGATCGGGGCCGCGCCGACCGTGGCCCTGCTCCTGGTGATCATCGGACTGCTCGCACTGGTCCACTATTTCGTCTACTACGTCCGCGCCAATGTTTCCCGGCAACGACGACTCCCACACAATCCCTTCCATTTCCCCAACGTGGAGACCTGAATGCCCGACCTCCTCAGATTCGCGTCTTGTGGGGAGACGTGGATCTGGCTGATGCGACACGTGACAGACAACGGCGGGCCCGCCCTGGACGACCGCGGCCCGATCATCGAGGCTCCGGCGGTGCTGTTCGAGGTCACCGGCCTGACCTGGGACGATCCGGTCCTGAAATGCTACGGCGACGCCGGGAAGATCCCGCTGTACTCCAGCAAGTTCAGCGAGCGGTCGATCGTCCCGCCGTTCAAGTACAGCTACGGAGGGCGGCTCCGCCAGTTTCTCGGCGTCGACCAGCTCGGCTGGATCGCCGACGTGCTGCGCGCCAAGCCGTACACCAAGAGCGGCTGGATCTCGCTGACCGCCCCCGGCGAGCCTCCCGACGCGGTGCCCTGCCTGACCAGCCTCGCCTTCAGGCTCCGTGCCGGGCGGCTGGTCATGACCGCCGCCTTCCGATCGCAGAACGTGTACACCTCCTACCTGAACTACGTACCGCTGCGCGGCATCCAGAGCGAGGTCGCGGACGGCCTCACGGTGGGCTGCGGATCGATGAGGGTCTTCGTCGACGTTCCCCACATCTACACCGCGGACAGGGCGGCGGTCGGGGAGATCCTCCAGCTGTCGGAGCACGACGGGCTCGGCGAGGGAGCACCGGCACCGGGCCCCGATCGTCGGATCTGCCCCGTTCGCTGACCTGGCGGGCCGCCTTTCGGGACGACCGGCCGCCTCCCGGCGCCTGCCGTCCCGAAACGCGGCCCGCGACAGGTCACCGCGTCACAGGGAGGCGAGGTGGGCGGCGACCTCGTGCCGTCCCCCGTGCTCGGCCCATCCCAGGGGCGTGGCGCCGAACTCGGTGTCGCGTACGGACGGGTCCGCGCCGAGTTCCAGGAGGGTCTTGACCATGGGCAGGTCCCCCGCCCACGCCGCCTCGTGCAGCGGCGAGGCCCGGCGCACGAGGCCGACCTCGAACCCGAGGGAGGCCATCAGCCGCACCGCCTCGGCGTTCCCGTGCGCCGCCGCCCGGTTGACCAGGTGCGGCATGCGCTCGACGGCCCTGGCCACCAGTCCGGGAGCGGCGTCCAGGCGCTCGGCGCGCATGCAGGCGCCCAGGAACAGGTCGACCTCGTCCAGGGAGCCCGTCGCCCCGGCCTCCGCGAGCATCGCGGCCGCCTCGACGTTCCCGCCGAGCACGGCCAGCTCGTAGGGCGTACGGCCCTCGAAGATCGGATGACCGGTGCCGGGGCCGTTCACACCCGCGCCGTGCTCGATCAGGAGCCGCAGGCGCCGGGGCCGCCGCATCATGGTCGCGGCGAGCACCTCGTCCTGGAGCATCCGCTCCGGTGTCGCGTGGGCGGGACCGAGGCGCCGGTGCCACGGCCCGCCGTCCCCCCGGCCGAGACCGTACTCGAAGAGCAGTTCCAGGTGCTCGGTGTCGTCGGCGCCGGATGCGCCGAGTCCCCGGTTGTAGAGGGTCTGGCTGTCGTTGGGATCGGCGCCCGCCTCCAGCAGGAGCCGGGCCAGCTCGGCGGAGCGCGGGTGCGGCGGCTCGCCGCGCTCGCCGCCGCCGAAGACCCCGGTGAGCGCGGTGAACGGCGAGGGCAATCCGTCCCACAGGTATCCCGCGTCCGGGTCGGCGCCGTGTTCGAGCAGCACCCGGGCGGTCTCCAGCGCGTCGCCGCCCTCGACCCGCGAGTACGCCAGGTAGAGCAGCGGCTCCCACCGGTGCGGCCCGCCCTCGGCCCGCGCCTGGGCCGGGTCGGCCGCCAGCGTCGCGGCCATCGCCTCCGCCTGACCGGTCGCGGCCATGGTGTGAACGCTCGCGACCGCGAGTCGCGGGTCCAGGGCCAGCGCCCGCGCCGCCCCGCGACGGCGCGACGGGTCGTCGTTCCCGTACGGCAGGCAGGCCAGCCGGAGGAACTCCTCGATCGGGTCCGCGCTCTCGGGCATCAGGTGGGGTGAGCGGGAGTGCCGCGCGAGGACGTCGAGGTGTGCGCGGAGCCTGGGCCAGCTCGCGAAGCCGTACGCCCTCGCGACCGTCAGCTGGGCATCGGCCAGCGTGAACCCCTCCGGCGCACGCGGATGTCCCCCGACCCGCGGTGACACCACGGGTCCTGCGGGGAACCCCGGCGTCGCGGATCTCTCCGGGCGCGGACGGTCTTCGCCCCGCGGCGATGCCGAGGGGCGCTCGGGAAGCTCTCGCGGTGGGCGGGGATGAAACTCCGCGACCAGTTCCAGCGCGGCGGTGTCGGCGGCGCGGACCGCCTTCTTGAGCCGCTTGGCCTGGTTTCTCAGGTGTTCGAGGCTGGGGTTGTCGGGAAGACGGCGAACAGGCACGGGTGCCTCCCTTTCGTCGCGCCCGACGTCCGCGTGATCAGGCCGAAAAGGAGGTTGGCCGCATGAGGGGGGTGGCGCTCAGGTGGGCTCTGCCCTTCCCGCGGACCGGGTGCGCCCTGCCGCGCGGACTCCACCATAACGCCCGCGCCGCGAGGGCGCCCCTCACCCGAGGCGGCGCGACCGGAGGCCGTCGCCGGTCCGCGCGGCCACCCCGAACCCGGTCGTGATCCCAGACCTCACCTGAAGCGGCGCAGCCGGAGGCTGTTGCTGACCACGAACACCGAGGAGAGCGCCATCGCGCCCCCGGCGATCATCGGGGTGAGCAGCCCGAACGCGGCCAGCGGGATGGCGGCGACGTTGTAGGCGAAGGCCCAGAACAGGTTGCCCCTGATGGTGCGCAGCGTGCGGCGGGACAGCCTGATCGCGTCGGCGGCCACCCGCAGGTCGCCCCGGACCAGGGTGAGGTCGGAGGCCTCGATCGCGACGTCGGTGCCGGTGCCCATCGCCATGCCGAGATCGGCCTGGGCGAGCGCGGCGGCGTCGTTGACCCCGTCGCCGATCATCGCCACGGTACGGCCCTCGGACTGGAGCCGCTTGACGACCTCCACCTTGTCGGCGGGCAGCACGTCGGCGATCACGTCCTCGATGCCGACGGCCTCGGCGACCGTACGGGCCACCGTCTCGTTGTCGCCGGTCAGCAGGATCGGGCGCAGGCCGAGCGCGCGCAGCGCGGCGACCGCCTCGGCCGAGGTGGGCTTGATCGCGTCGGCGACGGTGAGCACCGCGCGGGCCTTCCCGTCCCAGCCGACCGCGACGGCCGTCTCCCCGCGCGCCCGCGCCAGCTCCAGCTCCTCCTCCAGCTCGGACGGCAGGCGCTGCGACCAGTCGGCGAGCAGCCGCGGCCGGCCGACGAGAACGGCGTGCCCGTCGACGACGCCCTGGACGCCGAGGCCCTCGATGTTCGCGAAGTCCTCGACCTGGGCGGTGGATTCCGCGGCACGGGCGACGGCGCGGGCCACGGGGTGCTCGGAGGCGGCCTCCAGCGCCCCGGCCAGCCGGAGCACCTCCTCGCGCTCCTCACCGGCGGCGGGGAAGACGTCCTTGAGGGTCATCGTGCCCGACGTCACGGTGCCGGTCTTGTCCAGGACCACGGTGTCGATGCCGTGGGTCGACTCCAGCGCCTCCGGACCCTTGATCAGGATTCCCAGCTGGGCGCCCCGGCCGGTGCCGACCATCAGCGCGGTCGGCGTGGCGAGGCCAAGGGCGCAGGGGCAGGCGATGATCAGCACCGCCACGGCGGCGGTGAAGGCCGCGGCGGCGCCGGAGCCGGTACCGAGCCAGAAGCCGAGGGTGGCCACGGACAGCGCGATCACGATCGGCACGAACACCGCGGAGATCCGGTCGGCCAGCCGCTGCACGGCGGCCTTGCCGTTCTGCGCGTCCTCCACCAGCCTGGCCATCTGGGCGAGCTGGGTGTCCGAGCCGACCCGGGTGGCCCTGACCACGAGCCGCCCCCCGGCGTTCACGGTGGCGCCGACCACCGCGTCACCCGGCCGCACCTCGACCGGGACCGACTCTCCGGTCAGCATGGAGGCGTCCACGGCCGAGGAGCCCTCCTCGACCACGCCGTCCGTCGCGATCTTCTCCCCCGGCCGTACGACGAAGAGATCGCCCACCTTGAGCCCGTCGACGGGAACGAGTTCCCCGGAGGCCAGCGTGACCTCCTTGGCGCCCATCGACAGCAGCGCGCGGAGCGCGGCACCGGCGCGGCGCTTGGAGCGGGTCTCGAAGTATCGGCCCGCGAGGATGAAGGTGACCACCCCGGCGGCGGCCTCGAAGTAGATGTTTCCCGAGCCGTCGCCCCCGGACAGGGTGAACTCAAAGCCGTGCCGCATGCCCGGCATGCCCGCCGTGCCGAAGAACAGGGCCCAGAGAGACCAGGAGAAGGCGGCGATCGTCCCCAATGAGACCAGCGTGTCCATGGTCGCGGCGCCGTGTCGCAGGTTGGTCCAGGCCGCCCGGTGGAAGGGCCACCCGCCGTAGACCACGACGGGACCGGCCAGGGCGAGGGAGAGCCACTGCCAGTTGTCGAACTGCAGCGCCGGGATCATCGCCATCGCGACGACCGGCACCGACAGCACGGCGGAGATGATCAGGCGCTGCCTGAGGGGGGCGAGCCCGTCGCGCTCCCCTTCCCCCTCCGCTCCGGCCGTCCCGTCCGTCTCGGCGGATGCCGGAGGAGCGGGCAGCTCGGCGGTGTATCCGGCCTTCTCCACCTCCGCGACCAGGTCATCGGGGGTGACGTCGGCGGGGTATACGACCTTCGCCTTCTCGGTGGCGTAGTTGACGGTCGCGGTCACGCCGTCCAGCTTGTTGAGCTTGCGCTCGATGCGGGCCGCGCAAGAGGCACAGGTCATGCCGCCGATGGCGAACTCGATCTCGCCCTGGACGGACGCCTCGCCGGTGGTCATGGACGTCACGGCCTCTCCTCATACCTTGTCTGTCGTGTCGGGCGGCCCGGGGCCGCCACCGGCCGGTCGGCCGGGGCCGGAAACCTCGCCGCCGTGCGGAAGCGAGCCCGTCCCTCGACCCGGCACGGGATGCCGCCCCCGGGAGGGGTGTGTCGAGGCATGTGTCTCTCCTTGTCATGAGAACGCATAACCCCTACGGGGTATTTCACGGCTGGTGGCTGTGCCCGTGGCCGTCCCCGGACGGCGCCGTGGCCCCGCCTTCGGGATCCGGGCTCGTGGCGGCGGTGAACACGGCGGTGCGCACGGTCCCGGCGTGCTTGAAGTCCAGGTAGAGCCCGTAGGTCCCCGCGCTCGGCACCTCGGCGTAGAAGGTGATGTTCGGGCCGGGCACGGTGCGCCCGTCCCCGGGCGTGCCGTCTGGGTGCACGTGCAGGTAGGCCAGGTCGCCGTCACGCAGCGCGACCAGGTGCCCGTACGCGGCCAGATAGGGCTGGAGGTCGGTGACCGGCTCGCCGTCCTTGGCGATCGAGAGCGTGAGCATGCTCGTACGGCCGGGGACGAGGTCACCCTTCAGGGTGACGGTGTAGTCGCCCACCTTGGCGGTCTCGGCCGGGATCGCGGGCGGCTCGGGCCGGTAGTCACCCGCCACCGACAGGTCCATGCCGAGCGTCAGGGGCCCCGCCCCCTCGGGGGCGAAGTCGGCGAACGCGCGGTACTCCCCGGCTGCGGGGAGCTCAAGAGGGACCGACCAGATCCCGCCTCCCAGCAGGGTGGGATGCAGAT
The DNA here is from genome assembly GCF_051192615.1 of Streptosporangium sp. G11. Taxonomy (NCBI): domain Bacteria; kingdom Bacillati; phylum Actinomycetota; class Actinomycetes; order Streptosporangiales; family Streptosporangiaceae; genus Streptosporangium; species Streptosporangium sp. G11. The sequence goes on along the minus strand of NZ_JBPJUQ010000040.1, from coordinate 40,638 downwards.
GCTGAAAGCCCGTCAGGTCGCGGCGGACCACGATGAAGTGCAGCTTCTTGTCGTGCTGCGTGGTGAACCCGGTGACGGGGGAACCCCCGGGGCCGATCACCGAGAAGCGGAAATCGGTCCGTTTGCCCACCTTGACCTCGTCGGTCTCCGGCATGAGCATGTATCCCCCCTGGGAGACCTGGAGTCCCGCGGGAACGGTCAGCGCCTTCGCGGCCGCCGTCTTCTGCTCCGTGCCCTGATGGGCACCGTGACCCGCGCCCGCCCCGGCGTCCTGACCCGCGCCGCCCTCGGCGCCTGGAGGGTCCTTGGTCGCCGCGCCCGCGGCCGGGCCGACCGGCCCCGCCACCCGGCCCGCCCCCATGGCGCCGCCGAACACCACGGCCAGCACCAGCGCGTACGCACCCACCTTGATCGCGCCGTTCATCTCGACCACTCCTCCTGAATACCCATAGGGGGTATCTTTTCGCTCGACCACAGTGCCACACCACCACCTTTTCTGCAACCCCCAGGGGGTATACCTGACGCCGGTCTCCAGGTCACAGAATGGCTGATGTGTGGGTCGATGACGGGAGCTATGGGAAATCCGGGACGGGCGTTGCCCTCTCACCGCCGGGCGCGCGAAGGGCCGTGAAACCGGGCGAACCCCAGCCGGCCAGCGCCTTTACTCTCCGGCGGCCCCGTCGGCCACTCTCCGGCGGCCCTGCCGGCCGCTCTTCGGTGGATCTGCCGACCACTTTCCGGTGAACCTGCCGGCCGCTCTTCGGTGAACCTGCCGGCCGCTCTCCGGTGGACCTGTCGACGCCGGACCCGGCGTACGCGCCGGGTGACCTGTCCCGCGGCCGTGCCGGGCGGGGAGAGGAGCCTCCCCGCCCGGCCGTGACTCAACTCGTCGCGATGACGCCCGGGAAGCCGTAGTAGGCCTCATAGATGTCGGTGAAGTACTCCCTGCACGGGTCGAGCGCGCCGCCCCAGTTGTCGGATCCACCGCCGCCGGAACCGCTGTGAACCCCCTTGGCGATCACCTTGCCCGCCGAGTTCACCGTGTAGACGGGACCGCCAGAGTCACCGCCGATGTTGCACTGCCCCTGCTTGTAGCCGCGGATCATGTTGCGGGCGTAGTTGCCGCTGCCGTACCGAACGTTGATCTTCAGGGCGTTGACCTTCCACCCGCACAGTTCGCCCGTGGAGGTGCCGCCCGTGCAGTACTGGTCGCCATAGGTCGGGCGCCGCGACCACATGCCGCCCACGGCGCGACTGGAGCCGGAGGTCTTGTTGCCGACGTAGATGCGGGCGGTGCTCTTCTTGCTGCCGCTCAGCTTGATCAGCGACAGGTCTCCGCGATAGGTCGACTGCCCGTCGATGTAGACGGTCCCCTTGCTGTTGTTCCAGGTGTCCTTGACCACCGTTCCCATGGACTCCGAGGGGGTGGAGACGGAACCGTTGAGGCTGGTGCAGTGCCCGGCGGTGATCATGGCGTGGTAGCCGCTGTAGCGCCAGGGGAAGGCGTTGGTGCAGCCGCCGACACTGGTGCTGATACGGGCTCCGCCGTAGAAGCCGCCGACGCTGGTGTCGTTCCACCGGGCGTCCTCTTCCGCGGGAGCCGGGTCGGCGCTCACCCGGACGACGACGGCGTCGGAGCCGTAGCGAGTCGCCAGGGCGAGGCGCAACTCGTCGGACGCCTGGGTGGCCTCCACGATGACCCGGTCCTGCTCGACCTGGACGAGCGAGCCGGTGACCGTGTCGACGCCGGGAAGGACGTCGGGGGTCAGCGCGACGACCTCGTCCTTGACGGCCTCAAGCCGGCTCAGACCGTACTTGACCAGTTTCACCTTCGGGTAGACGAGCCAGGGATTGTCGACGGCGGGCTGCGAGGCCGCCGACTCCAAAACCTTCTGCTCGGCCGTCAGGCCGGACCTGTCGGTCGTCCGCGCGGTCGCCGAGGGCTCCTCGACGGGCACGGACTCCTTGTCCTGCGGCGGCGGGACCGAGTCGGGATCGGCCGTACCGTCGTCCGGGGGAGTGAGCTGGGGCGGCAGGGTCAGGGGCCGCTCCGCCTCCGCCCGCACGTCCTCCGTGGTCACGGGGATGACGATGACCCCGGAGTTGACGTACGGCTGGCCGTAGGCGGCGGGGTTGGCCTGGGCGCGCGCTGCTCGGCCTCCTTGAGCGCGTAACTCAGCTTGTAGTCGGGAGGGGTCACGTTCGCGTAGGGGTCATCGGTGATCACCGCTACGGGTGTCACCGGATCGGCGCCGGCGGCGGGTGTGGGGATCGCGGTCCCCGCCTACCTGGTCCTCGCCCCGGCCTCGGTCCTCGACACGGCTCCGGCGCGGCCGGGCCCGGCCGCCGCCTCGGAGACGGCGGGCCCGGACACCGGCGACCAGGGCGCACCGCAGCCCCTTTTCACCGAGCCCCCGCCCCCCGCGCCGACGCCCACGGCCACCCCGCGCATCTCCCGGCCGCCCATCGACATCGGCAGCGGGAACACGGTGGGACGGGTCCGCGTGGGCTACATGCCCAAGGGCCTCGTACGGGACGAATGGGCGGTGAACCACGGCGACAGATACTCCACCTCGTGGAGCTATCCGGATGACAGCGGAGGCGGCTACCGCATCCAGATCTTCGTCTTCGAGGGCCTGTCCGCCGCGACCACCGACAAGCACTGGCAGACATACGTGAACAACGGCACGGCGAAGAAGGTGTCCCTGGGCGCCGGCCGGATCGGCCACATCACCAACCAGTGGGTCGGCGAGGACGGCGGCAAGGGAACCCCGACCGCCTTCGTAAAGGTGGGCGAGGAGAGGGTGGTCGAGGTGTTGATGAGCCCCGACTACGCGAAGGACCTCGGCAGCGAGAGGGCGATCGATCGCGAGCTGACCAGGGTCGCGGCCGGTCTGACCGCCGACGACTGAGGACCGCTGAGGACCGCTGAGGACCGCTGAGGACGACCGAACCGGTGGGGAGGCGCACTCCGGTGCGCCTCTCCGCAGGTCCCGCGCGTTCCCTCGGGATCCGGCGGAGCGCGCCTTCGGGGACGGCCAGGACCTCGGGCTCAGGACCGCGGGCTCAGGACGGCAGGCGCCGGACGCGCTCCGAGGACGGGTCGTAGAGGGGTTCCGCGGTGACGGCGGCACCCACCCAGGTGCCGGTGACGCCGACCTCGACGCGGTCGCCGGGGGCGGTGCCCTCGGGCAGGTAGGCGTAGGCGATCGAGCGGTCGACACGGTGGCCGTACCCGCCGCTGGTCACCCGCGAGGCGGGCAGCCCGCCGGCGCGGACCGGTTCCCCGCCGAGGCAGACCTGGCGGGGGTCGTCCAGGACCAGGCAGAACAGACGCCGCGCGGGCACTCCGGCCCCCGCACCCGCGCTCACGTCCGAACCCGCATCCGCACTCACGCCTGAACCCGCACCCGCACCCGCCTTCGCGCCCGCGTCCGGTGCGCCCGGTGCGGGACGGTCCGTACCCGGTGCGGGACGGTCGCCGGCAGAGTGTCCGGCGGTGTCCAGGGCCGCGTCCAGAGCGGCGCGGCCGAGGAAGTCCTTGTCGCGGGCGACCGCGAAGCCCAGGCCCGCCTCGTGCGGGGTGGTCTCCGGGGTGATGTCCATGCCCCAGACGCGGTATCCCTTCTCCAGGCGCATCGAGTCGATCGCGCGGTACCCGGCCGGGCGCATGCCGTACGGCGTTCCCGCCTCCATGAGCGTGTCCCACAGCGTCAGCCCGTACTCCGACGGGCAGTACAGCTCCCAGCCGAACTCGCCCACGAACGTCACCCGCTGGGCCAGTACCGGGACGTTCCCGACGCTGATCTCCCTGGCCCTCATGTAGCCGAAGGTCAGGTCGTCGCCAGAGATGGAACCGAGGATGTCGAGCGCCCGCGGACCCCACAGGCAGTAGCAGGCGTGGGCCGAGGTGACGTCGCGGACGTCGAGGCCCTGGCCTCGGAGCCAGGCGGCGTCGTGGACGCCGAAGGCGGTGCCGGTGACCAGGCGGAAGCGGTCGTCCGCCAGGCGGGTGACGGTCAGGTCGGCCTCGATGCCACCGCGCCCGTTGAGGAGCTGGGTGTAGACGATCGAGCCCACCGGCCTGTCGAGCTGCCCGGCGCACGCCCGCTGCAGCCCCTCCAGGGCCCCGGGCCCCGACACCTCCAGCTTGGAGAACGAGGTCTGGTCGAAGAGTCCCGCGGCGTCGCGGGTGGCCAGGCACTCCTCGCGCACGGCGGGCGACCAGATCCGTCCCGCCCAGCCGTCCGGGCGGGGGCTCCGGTCATCCGGGGGGACGTCCTGGCCGGGCTCGTACCATTTGACCCGTTCCCAGCCGGACTTCTCGCCGAACGCCGCTCCCAGCTCCACGTGCCGCACCCAGGCGGGAGAGCGGCGGAGCGGCCGGGCGGCGGAGCGTTCCTCGCCGGGGTAGACGATGTCGTAGTACTTCGAGTACGAGTCCAGGGCCTTGGCGCGGGTCCACGACGCGGAACGGGCGTGGGCCCCGAAGCGCCGCAGATCCATGCCGAACACGTCGTACTCGGGCGAGCCATCCACGATCCACTCGGCCATGACCTTGCCCACGCCTCCGGCCGCCGCCAGGCCGTGGACGCAGAAGCCGGCCGCCGCCCACAGGCCGCGGACCGGGGTCTCGCCGAGGAGGAACTCGCCGTCGGGGGTGAACGCCTCGGGGCCGTGGACGACCTTCGTGATCTCGGTACGGGCCAGTTCGGGGACCCGCCGCACCGCCGATTCCCACGATTCCTGAAATTTCGGCATATCGGGGGGAAACAGGGTCCGAGGCTCCTCCAATGGAGCGGCCGTATCCCATATTTCTGGATTCCGGATATATCCGCCCACCAAAATCCCGGCATTCTCTTCCCGGAAATAGACAATGTTGTCCGGATCCCGCACCGTGGGCATGGACGACGGAACTCCGAATGATTCGGTGATGACATATTGGTGTTTGATCGGCACAACCGGAATATCCACCCCGGCCAGCCGCCCGACCCGCCCGCTGGCCGCGCCCGCCGCGACGACCACGGTCTCCGCCAGGACCGACCATTCCTCGACGTCGTCGGAGCCCTCCGCTCCCGACGCGAGCCGCACCCCGGTGATCGCGCCGTCCTTCACGTCGAGCCCCGTCACGCGGGTCCCGGTGTGAATCCGCACGCCCAGCTTCTGCGCCCCGGCGGCCAGCGCCCTGGCCAGCAGTGCCGGGTCCAGCCAGCCGTCCCCGGGCAGCCAGAGCGCCGCCCGCACGTCGTCGGCGTGCAGCAGCGGGAGCATCTCCTTCGCCTCGGCGCCGGAGACCACCTCCAGGCCGAGCCCGTAGGTCTCCCCCGCTCCGGCCAGCCGCAGCGACTCCTCCACCCGCTCGGGCGTGGTCGCCAGGCGCAGGCCGCCCACCCCGTGCCACCCCGGGTCCAGCCCGGTGAGCTCGGCCAGTTCGGGGTAGAGACCGGCCGAATACATGATCATCTTGGTCTGGGTGACGGTGGAGCGGAGCTGGCCCACGAATCCGGCCGAGTGCCAGGTGGTTCCCTCGGTGAGTTCGTGCCGCTCGACGAGGATCACCTCGGTCCAGCCGAGCCTCGCCAGATGGTAGGCGACACTGCAACCGGCGACCCCGCCGCCGATCACGACGGCCCGCGCGGAGCTGGGAAGTTTCAAGGAGCGCAACCCCTCTGTAACAACTAGTCCACAGAATCGGATCAATGGTATGAAGGTAGGCCAAAGGAGGGCGGCATGCCAGATCCTCTAGCGGACGTCCGTAAATGGGCTGACCAGCCCCTGACCGAGGCACCGATCAAAGGCGGGCTCAGCCACCGGATCTCCCGGCTGACCACGGCCGACGGGCAGCGATGGGTGCTGCGCGTGCTGGATCCCCGGGTGGCGGAGGCCGGCCTGGGCATACCGCTCGACCAGGAGATCGCCAACACGGTCCACGCGGCGGACGCGGGAGTCGGCCCCCGGGTGCTGCACCGGCTGCCGGACGCGCTGGTGCTGGAGTATCTCGACGGCGTCACCCTGGACGCCCACGCCGTACGGACGATTCCAGGCCCCATCGCGGCGGCCTGCCGCCGGCTGCACGCCGGGCCCCGGTTCGTCAACGACTTCTCCATCTTCCGCAAGCTCGACGAGTTCCTCGCCCTCTGCCGTACCCACGAACTGGGCACACCCGACGGCTACCAGGACCGTCTTCCCGCCGCCGCGGAGATCGAACGGGCGCTGGCCGCCGACCCGCTGCCCACGGTGCCGTGCCACAACGACCTGCTGCCGGAGAATTTCATCCGCTGCGGCGCCGAGGTCAGGATCGTCGACTACCAGCTCTCCGGGAACAACGACCCGGCCTTCGAGCTGGGCGACATCGCCGCGGAGGCGGACTACGACCCGGACCTGACCACCCGGCTGGCCCGCGCCTACTTCGGCACCGACGACCGGCGGCTCACCTCCAGGGTCCGGCTCAACCTGATCATGTCCAACCTGACCTGGACGCTCTGGTTCGCCGTGCACCACGGGCTGCTGAAGGAGCAGGCCGCCGACGCCGACTTCGACTACGAGGCCGAGGCGGCCGACAAGTTCTCGCAAGCCGTACGGGACCTGGACGACCCGGGGTTCGGACGGCTCGTCGACGACGTCCGGGGCGCGAGCGCCGGATTTCCCCACCCCCCCGCACCACCACGCAAGGAGGCTTGAGTGACCAAGCCAACATCGGTCGACGAGGACGCGAAGCGCCTCGCGGAACTCGGTTACAAGCAGGAACTCTCCAGAACCTGGAGCGGCTTCTCCAACTTCGCCATCTCCTTCTCGATCATCTCCATCCTGGCCGGCTGCTTCACCACGTTCGGCCAGGCCTGGAACAACGGTGGCCCCGTCGCCATCGCGTGGGGGTGGCCGCTGATCTCGATCTTCATTCTGATCATCGGGCTCTGCATGTCGGAACTGGTCTCGGCCTATCCGACCGCCGGCGGCATCTACTGGTGGGCCGCCAAGATGGGCAAGCCGATCCACGGGTGGTTCACCGGGTGGTTCAACCTCATCGGCCTGATCGCGGTGACGGCCTCGGTCGACTACGGCTGCGCGACCTTCCTGAACATCACCCTCAGCCGGTTCTTCTCCGGCTGGGACCCCAGCCTGACCAACGCGTTCATCCTGTTCGCGATCATCCTCGTCCTGCACGGCCTGATCAACATCTTCAGTCACCGGCTGATCGCGACGCTGCAGAACGTCTCCGTGTGGTGGCACGTCTTCGGCGCGGCGGTGGTCGTGCTGATCCTGATCTTCGGCCCCGACTCGCACCAGTCGATGTCGTTCGTCTTCACCGAGACGATCAACAACTCCGGCTTCTCCGACTCGTCGTACTGGTTCTACGTGCTGCCGCTCGGCTTCCTGCTGACCCAGTACACGATCACCGGGTTCGACGCGTGCGCGCACGTGTCGGAGGAGACCCAGGGCGCCTCCACCGCCGCCGCCAAGGGACTGTGGCAGTCGATCTTCTACTCGGCGATCGGCGGCTGGATCCTGCTGCTGGCCTTCCTGTTCGCGGCCACCGACGTGGACGCGGTCAACGAGGCGGGCGGCTTCGTCGGCGCCATCTTCGACAGCGCGCTCCCCGGCAACCTGGCCACGGCGATCTTCGCGATCTCCACCATCGGCCAGTTCTTCTGCGGGATGAGCTGCGTGACCTCGATGTCCCGGATGACCTACGCCTTCTCCCGCGACGGCGCCATCCCCGGCTGGCGCCTGTGGTCGAAGGTGGACGCCAACCGGACCCCCGTCAACGCGATCATCTTCGGCTGCACGGCCGCGCTGATCCTCACCCTGCCCGCGTTGTACGAGGCCCCCGGCGGTCTGCCGCTGGCCTTCTACGCGGTCGTGTCGGTGGCGGTCATCGGCCTCTACATCGCCTTCGCGATCCCGATCTGGCTCCGGCTGCGGATGGGCGACCGGTTCCAGCCGGGCCCCTGGACGCTGGGGTCGAAGTACAAGGTCATGTGCTGGATCGCCATCGTCGAGATCGTCATCGTCTCGATCTACTTCATCATGCCGCTGGTCCCGGCCGCCGTGCCGTTCAGCGACGACTTCACCTGGACCGCGGTCAACTACTCGCCGATCGTGGTCGGCGTGATGGTGCTGGCCGTGGGCCTGTGGTGGGCGCTGTCGGCCAGGCACTGGTTCACCGGCCCGCGCCGTACGGTCGACGTGAACGAGGCGTTCGACCCGACCGGCACGGTCGACACGGCCGGCAAGGAGCCGATCGGCTGACCCGCTCCAAGGCCGCCGCGAGGCCACCGTGAGATCGCGCGGTGACCGGCCCGCTCCCCGAGACCGGGCCGGTCACCGCGCGAACCCGCACCACCACGTGAACCCGCACCACCACGCGAACCCGCACCACCACGCGACACCTCGGCGACCGGCCCGCGTGAACCCGCTCACAGATGACGGGAAACCGGTCAGCTCGCCTCGAAGGCCTCCGCCACCGCCGCACGGACCCGGTCCATGGCCGCGGCGGCGGGGGCCTCCCGCCCCATGGACGTCATGTCGACGTCGGGCATGCCGCAGGCCACCGCCCAGCCCCACGGGGTCAGGTCGCCGTCGACGTTGAGGGCGAACCCGTGGCTGGTGACACCGCGGCTCTGGCGCATGCCGATCGAGACGATCTTGCGTTTCGTCTCGGTCGTCCACACGCCGGTCAGCAGCTCCGAGCCCGGCGGGGTGTCGCGGCGCTCGGCCGGGACACCCAGCGCGCCGAGCGCCGCGACGAGCCTCAACTCGACCTCGCGGACGTAGTCGACGATCCCCTCGCCCTCGTCGAGCTTGACGATCAGATATCCGACCAGCTGGCCGGGGCCGTGGTAGGTGAGCTGCCCGCCGCGACCCGTGCTCACGACCGGGATGCCGTGAGCGGGGTCGGGCAGGTGCTGCTCAGGGGTCCGCCTGCCCACGGTGTACACCTGCGGGTGGCTGAGCAACCAGAGCGTGTCGGAGCGCTCGTCGCGCTGCCGCCGACCGACCAGGTCGGTCATCCGCTCCATCGCCTTCTCGTAGTCGACCAGGTCGTCCTGGACCAGGGACAGTGGACGTCGCCTCATGCCCCCAGCCTATTTTCATTGACGCGCTCTCCGACCTGAGGGGCCGGAGTTCAGTCCGTGCCGCGTCATGCGGCACCTCTGAGGCTTCCTGCTTCGTCGGCATCTGCCACCGCGAGCGGTGGTCTTACGTCACCTCCACAGGCGTTTAACGTCTCCGCCTCCTGCCGCGTCTCAGCGGCGGGTTTCCGTCCAGCGGCGACGATTCGTCGTCCTTCGGCCAGCACGTTGACGGCCGCATTGATGTCTCGGTCATGAGTCGCGCCGCAGGTGCATACCCAATCGCGGACGTTCAACGGCATCGACGCTTGCAGGGTGCCGCACTGCGAGCACAGTTTCGAGGAAGGAAACCAGCGATCGATCTTGACGAACGTCCGGCCGTACCGAGCGGTCTTGTACTCCAACATCCCGACGAACTGTGACCATCCGGCGTCGTGAACCGATTTGGCCAGGCGGGTGCGGCCGAGTCCGGACACGGCGAGGTTCTCCACGTAGACCGCTTGGTTGTCGCGGATGATCGCGGTGGAGAGCTTGTGTGCCCAGTCGCGGCGCGCATCGGCCACCTTGGCGTAAGCCCTGGCGACCTTCCGCTTGGCCTTCCGCCGGTTGGCCGACCCCTTCTGAGTGCGGCTCAGCGCTTTGTGCGCGCTGCGGAGCTTCCTGGCCGCCCGCCGCAGAAGGCGCGGATTGTCGATCTTCGTACCGTTCGACAGGGTCGCGAAATGCGTCAATCCCAGATCGATGCCGACCTCGCCCAACGGCTCGGACAACGGATCGCCCAGCGGTTCGTCGATCGTTTCGACGACGAATGACACGAAGTACCGGCCCGCCGCGTCTTTGATCACCGTGACCGATGAGGGCTCGCACGGCAGGTCTCGCGACCAGCGGACGGTGAGGTCGCCGATTTTCGGCAGGTGCAGCCTCCCGCTCGCGGTCACGCGGAACCGGGCGTTCTTGGTGAACCGGATTGCCTGCCGACTGTCCTTCTTCGAACGGAACCGGGGCAGCGCCACCTTCGGCCCCTTGCGCTTGCCGGTCAGGGAGGCGAAGAAGTTGCGGTAGGCGGTGTTCAGATCCGCGAGCGCCTGCTGCAGCACCACGGCCGACACCTCGCCCAGCCAGCAGCGCTCCGGGGTTTGCTTGGCGGCCGTGATGACCCGCTTGGACAACTGCCCGTCGCAGATGTACGGCAGTCCCGCCTGGTGGGCGTCCTGGCGTGCGCGCAGTCCGTCGTTGAACACCACGCGGGCACACCCGAACGCCTGGGCCAGCGCTTGACGCTGGGGGGCATCCGGGTAGGCCCGGTATTTAAAGCGAAGCCGCACGGCGATCAGCGTGCTCCGATCTGTAACGGACCGTACGGGAATCCGAACGATCCGTGAACATATCGGCGACCGCGCCAACGCCGCCCGATCATCTCGGCGAGCACGCCAACGTCGAACGCGATGGCCGCACCCTCACCCGTTCAGCCACGTGATCATTCTGGCCGTCCGGTGCCGCCCAGTGCGGCATCCGGGCGGCACATCACGACAGGGCGAACGTTCCTTGAAACGGCACTAGTAACGGACTGCGGGCGCCTTGGGGACGAAGATCCACATGAGCACGTAGGCGACCCACAGGGGGCCCGGGATGAGCGAGAGCAACAGCCAGAACACCCGGACAAGGGTGGGCGGCATGTTGAGGCTCTCCGCGATCCCTCCGCAGACGCCGGCCACTATCTTGTGGTTTCTCGAACGGTGCACGATACCTCTCCCCGAATCGGTGTTCTTCTTCTCATCAAACGAACAACCGGAACCAACCCGTTCCCGAGACATCCCTGAGAAAACCCTGTCAGGGTCGGCTTGATAACTTTTCGTGCACCTGAGCGTCGGCACATCTAGGCGAAACCAGTTGATCACGGTACGTTCCGCCATGTACGTAATAGGGGATCCCCCTCCGTTCCACCCCGAGGAGCGCTATGCGCCTGAGGTTACGACGCAGCATGGTCCAGACCGCCACCCTGGTCACGGCCATCGCCCTCCCTCTCGCCTTCATCGCACCGGCGAGCGCGACCACCGCGACCACCACGTCTCCCGGCGTCACCGACGTCCTCGCCAACGTGTTCGCGACGCAGATCAAGGGCAGCAACGTCAAGAAGCACCTGGACAAGTTCCAGGAGATCGCGACCGCCAACGGCGGCAACCGCGCCGCGGGTACACCCGGTTACGACGCCTCCCTGGCCTACGTGCAGGGCAAGCTGCACAAGGCCGGTTACAAGACCTCCACGACCGACGTCGAGTTCCCGCTGGGCTGGGAGGAGGCGAGCCCCTCCGTCCTGCAGCAGACGGCCCCCGAGGCGAAGACCTACGCCAACCCGGCCGACTTCGTCACCGTGATCTCCTCCAGCGGAGGCGACGTCACCGCGCAGGTGCAGGTCGTCGACGCCGTCATCCCGGTGCCCCCGGTCCCGAACACCTCGACGGCGGGCTGTGAGGCCGCTGACTTCGCCGGGTTCGTCCCCGGCCGCATCGCGCTGATCCAGCGCGGCACCTGCCCGTTCGTCGACAAGGCCACCAACGCCAAGGCGGCCGGCGCGGCAGGCGTGATCTTCTTCAACGAGGGCCAGCCCGGTCGTACCGACCCGCTCGTCTTCGACATCGTCGAGTGGCGCTTCGGCTTCCCCATCGTGATGGCGAGCACGGCCGTCGGCCTGGACCTGGCCGACAGCCCGAACACCACCGTCCGCCTGAAGGTCGACGCCGAGACCGCGGTCGGCCGTACCAAGAACCTGATCGCCGACTCCCGCTGGGGCAAGTCCGGCGAGATCGTGGCGGTCGGCGCCCACCTCGACAGCGTGCCCGAGGGCGCCGGCATCAACGACAACGGCTCCGGCAGCGCCGCCATCCTGGAGACCGCGCTGAAGCTGGCCCACGTGCCGACCAAGCAGAAGGTGCGCTTCGCCTGGTGGGGCGCCGAGGAGCTGGGCCTGCTCGGCTCCGACCAGTACGTCGCCGGCCTGTCGCAGTCCGAGAAGGACAAGATCAGGCTCTACCTGAACTTCGACATGATCGCCTCCCCCAACGACGGCACCTTCCTGTACGACGGTGACGACTCCGACGCCGAGGGCGCCCCCGCCGGACCGGCGGGCTCCCCCGAGATCGAGAAGCGCCTTGAGGCGTTCTACGCCAAGCGCAGCCTGCCCTTCGAGGGCACCGACTTCACCGGCCGCTCCGACTACGGCGCGTTCATCGCCAACGGCATCCCGGCCGGCGGTATCTTCACCGGGGCCGAGGGCATCAAGACCGCCGAGCAGGCCGCCAAGTTCGGCGGGACCGCCGGTATCGCCTACGACCCCTGCTACCACTCCGCCTGCGACGGCATCAACAACATCAGCGCCGCCGCGCTCGACCGCAACTCCAAGGCCGTCGGCTACGCCACCGCGTTCTTCGCCTACGACCTGACCGGCATTCCCGACCGCAACGCGGCACTCGCCAAGTCCGCGGCGAAGACCGCGGCGGCCCCCGAGGGCGCCGCCCGCTAGGGACTGCTCCGCAAGCGCACCACCACGCTGTACGGCGCGCACCCGCCACGGGTGCGCGCCGCTCGGGGGACCCACACACCCTCAAACCCGAGGAGCATGATGCGCAGTCTGTGGACCATGGGCATGGCGGCGATCCTGGCCATCCCGTTGGCGTTCACCGCACCATCGGCGTCAGCAGCAGTCCCACCGGACATCTCCCTGACCGCCGTGAAGGCACACCTCACCCAGTTCCAGTCCATCGCCACCGCCAACGGCGGCAACCGCGCCCACGGCCGCCCCGGCTACCTGGCCTCGGCCAACTACGTCAAGGGCCTGCTGGACGGCGCGGGATTCACCACCTCCCTGCAGTCGTTCACCTACAACGGCGCGACCGGCTACAACGTCATCGCCGACTGGCCCGGCGGCGACCCGAACGACATCCTCATGGTCGGCGCCCACCTCGACAGCGTGGCCGCGGGGCCGGGCATCAACGACAACGGCTCCGGCAGCGCCGCCATCCTGGAGACCGCCCTTGAGGTCTCCCGCCAGTCGCTGGCACCCACCAAGCACCTCCGCTTCGCCTGGTGGGGCGCGGAGGAGCTGGGCCTGCGCGGCTCCCAGTACTACGTGAACAACCTCCCGGCCGCCGAGCGGGCCAAGGTCAAGGGCTACTACAACTTCGACATGGTCGGCTCGCCCAACGCCGGCTACTTCGTCTACGACGGCGACAACTCCGACGGTGTCGGCTCGGGCCCCGGCCCGGCGGGCTCCGCGCAGCTGGAGTCGACGCTCCAGGCGTACTTCACCTCGATCGGCGTGGCCACCCGGGGCACCGACTTCGACGGCCGCTCCGACTACGGTCCGTTCATCGCCGTCGGCATCCCCGCGGGCGGCACCTTCACCGGCGCCGAGGGCATCAAGTCCAGCGCCCAGGCCACCCTCTGGGGCGGTACGGCGGGGCAGGCGTTCGACCCCTGCTACCACCGGGCGTGCGACACCAGCAGCAACATCAGCGACACCGCGCTGAACCGCAACGCCGACGCCATCGCCTACGCGGTGTGGACGACCGCGACCGCCGTACCCCCGACGGTCGTCTGGCAGGACACCTTCGAGACCGCGACCGGCTGGACGACCAACCCCTCAGGGACCGACACCGCCACGCTCGGCCTGTGGGAGCGCGGCGACCCCGAGGCCACCACCTCCAGCGGCGCCAAGCAGCTCGGTACCACCGTCAGCGGCAGCAACGACCTGGTCACCGGCAGGCTCGCGGGAGCCGCAGCGGGCGATTACGACCTTGACGGAGGAATCACCAGCGTCCGGTCACCGGCCGTCACCCTGCCGTCGACGGGAACGCTCAAGCTGGCGTTCTCCTGGTATCTCGCGCACGGTTCCAACGCCTCCAGCGCCGACTTCCTGCGCGTGAAGGTCGTCGGTTCCACCACCACCCAGGTGTTCCAGCAGCTCGGTGCGGCCTCCAACCGCAACGGCGCCTGGGGCGCGGCCAACGTCGACGTCTCCGCCTTCGCGGGGCAGAGCGTCCGGATCCTGGTCGAGGCCGGTGACGCCTCCGGCGCCTCCCTGGTCGAGGCCGGGGTGGACGACGTCAAGCTGACCCGCCAGTGAGTCGAGGCCGGGGCGAACGACGTCACATCGGCCCGCCGGTGAGTCGAGGCCGGGGCGAACGACGTCACGCCGGCCCGCCGGTGAGCGGGACGGTGACCCGGCGGCGGTAAGCGAGACCGGGTGCGGCCCGCGCCTTCCCCCTCCACGGGCCGTTCGGAGCCCCTCCGGACGGCCCGCCACGCGGGTCGCACCCCTCTCAGACACGCCCCGTCTCAGACACCCCGTCTCGGACGCTCACTCCCAGACGCTCCATCTCAGACACTCACTCCCAGACGCCACGTCTCGGACGCTCCCCTCAGACGCCCCCTCTCGGACGGACCACTCCCGGACGGATCCCCCTCGTCTCGGACAGGCTCCTCTCAGGCCTCGCAGGCGCTCCCTCCGAACGGACCGGCATCCGGCGGCGGTGAATGCGGTGGTGAATACCGGGCGTCCTCACCGCGCAGGACGCTCTCGGGGCCGGTCAGTCCGAACCGTCGAGCCGGGGCCTCTCGTGCGAGGCCCCCTTGAGCTCGTGGAAGCCCGGGGTCGCGGCCACGAGCAGCGTCCCGTCCCACAGGCGGCCCGCCCGCTCCCCCTCGGGAATCCGGGAGATCACCGGACCGAAGAACACCACGCGCTCGCCACCGGTGGCGGGGCCGGTGGCGGCGACCACCGGGGTGCCGACGTGCTCGCCGATCAGGCCGATGCCCTCCGCGTGCGAGGCGCGTATCGCCTCGTCGTAGGCCGTCGACGTCCCCGCCTCGACCAGCCCCGGCGGCAGACCGGCGGCGGCCAGGGAGTCGTGCAGGGAACCGGCCCAGTCTTCCCCGCGAGCGCGCCCGACGGTCCACATCGCGGTGTACAGCCTGCCGAGCGCCTCCTGCCCGTACTCCTGTCGCACGGCCATGCAGATGCGTACGGGCACCCAGAGGTACCCCTCCGTGTCACCCTCCGGATCCTCGTCGCGGCCCTCGTTGAGCACCGACAGGCTCATCACGTGCCAGCGCACCTCGACCGGCCGCACCCTCTCCACCTCCACCAGCCACCGGGAGGTGATCCAGGTGTACGGGCAGGAGGGATCGAACCAGAAGTCCGCGATCGTCTTGATCGTCATCCCTCAACTCTCCCATCGCCGTCCTCGGATCGCGGACAGGGACATGCTGATCGTCCAGATGCGGGTGATGCCCGCCGGCCCCGCGCTCGGCAGCGGGGCGAACGACCCGCTCCACGGCCGTCGCCCGGCGCCGGCACGGGTTCGGTCCACGGCCGATCACGAAGGGAGCGCGGCGGGCATCGGCCGAACGGCCGGGTCACAGTCACCCCTCCGCTCCGCTAGCCTCGCGTAGGTTACGCACGCGCTGGTACGGAAGGTGCTCAAGTGATCGGCTGGTTCGAAGCGGTGGTCCTCGGACTGATTCAGGGATTGACGGAGTTTCTGCCGATCTCCTCCAGTGCCCACATCAGGGTGGTGTCGGCGTTCTTCGGCTGGCAGGACCCGGGAGCCGCGTTCACCGCGGTCATCCAGCTCGGCACCGAGGCCGCGGTGGTGATCTACTTCCGCAAGGAGATCTGGGAGATCATCTCCACCTGGACCCGCTCCCTGTGGACCCCCGCCCTGCGCGGCCACCACGCCGCCCGGATGGGCTGGTACGTCATCGTCGGCACCATCCCGATCGTGGTGCTCGGCCTGCTCTTCAAGGACTCCATCGAGGGCGCCTTCCGCGACCTGCGCCTGATCGGCACGACGCTGATCGTCTTCGGCCTGGTCCTGTGGTTCGCCGACCACACCGCCCGCAACAAGCTCACCCTGGAGCGGCACCTCAGCTTCACCCACGCCCTGATCTACGGCTTCGCCCAGTCGCTCGCCCTGATCCCCGGCGTCTCCCGCTCCGGCGGCACCATCAGCGCCGGCCTGCTGCTCGACTACCGCCGGGAGGAGGCCGCGAAGTACTCCTTCCTGCTGGCCATCCCGGCCGTGCTGGGCGCGGGCTTCCTGGAGCTGTTCAAGATCGGCGAGGGCAGGGCTCCCGAGTGGGGTCCCACGATCCTGGCCACCGTGATCTCGTTCATCGTGGGTTACCTGGCGGTCTCGTGGTTCCTGAAGTACATCAGCACCCATCGCTTCACCGGTTTCGTGATCTACCGGATCGCCCTCGGGGTCATCATCATCGCCCTGGTGAGCACGGGCGTCCTCGAACCCCTGGCCTAGGAACGGCCGACCGGCCCGCTGATCAGCGGGCCGGTCGCGTTCAGGTTTCCGCCGTCCGGCGACTCGCTAGCACTCGCTGTCGGCGACGACCCAGTGGTTGGGGCCGGTCTGCTTGAGGCCGTGCGTGACGAGGGTGTTCCACAGGCCCATGGCGTTGTTGGACCCGTTGGCGTAGGTGTAGCCGCCGGACTGGTAGGCCCGTCCGGCGGTGGTGTGGGCGTAGTTGCTCGCCCTGACGCAGATCTGGGGCGCCGTCGGGGTGGGGGTCGGGGTCGGCGTGACGGTCGGGGTCGGGGTGGGTTGCGTCCCACCGGTCAGGCCGAAGAACTGCGCGTCGTGATAGGCCGAGCAGATGGTGTCGAGGAAGTACGCCGCCGCGCTGCCGCACTGGTCGGCGGCGCCGCCGGGATCGATCGGCAGCCCGTGTCCCATGCCGGTGATCTCGTACAGGCGCACCGCGTCGTTGCCGTACACCTTCAGCGAGGTGCCGCCGGTGAGGCTCCGCGCGGAGGTGGGGCTCTGCGAGACGCCCCGCACGTTCGTCCACTGGTCGCGCAGCTGCGCGGCGTTGGCCGGGACGACGGTGTAGTCGGACGACCCCTGCCAGATCGCGACGCGCGGGTACGGTCCGGAGTAGCCGGAGTGGGCGTTGCGCACCAGGTCGCCCCACTGCTGCGGGGTCTTGCCGACCTGGCCGCGCTGGCAGGGGGAGGCCTGGAGCAGGCTGGTGGCGCACCGGTACGCGAGTCCCGCCCCGATCGAGCCGCCCGCGAAGACGTCCGGGTAGGTGGCGAGCATGACCGCCGACATGGCCCCGCCCGCCGACAGGCCGGAGACGTAGACGCGCGCCGGGTCGGTCCCGTAGGTGGAGAGCGCGTAGGCGACCATCGCGCGGATCGAGGCGGCCTCGCCCTGGCCCCGGGCGGTGTCGCCGGTCTCGAACCAGTTGAAGCAGCTCGACGAGTTGTTCGCACCGCTGGTCTGCGCCAGGACGAGGGTGAACCCCGACTGGTCGGCGTACTTGCGCCATCCCGAGTTGGCGAAGTAGCCGTTCGCGTTCTGCGTGCAGCCGTGCAGCAGCACCACCAGCGGGCGTCCGGCGGTCGACCCGTCGGGACGGTAGCTGAACATGGTGAGGTTGCCGGGATTGCTGCCGAACGACCCGACCTGGACGAGCGAGGCGGCCCGCGCGGGAGCCGTCGTCGCGGTCGCCGCGCCGAGCAGTCCGAGCAGCCCGAGCGACAGGGTGAGGAGGATGCGGAGAAGTCCCGCTGGAAGGGATGCGGCCATCACGTGCTCCTTTGTGGCCCTGTGACCTGTATCACCGGCCCTTACCAGCGCACGTTAAAACGGCCGTAACCCCTTCGACATGTTCCCGAGACACACTCTTCGTCTCCGCGTTATGGATCACACGGGGGCGGGCGGGGCTCCCCCTCTCCGGACTCCACGAACCCTCGGGGCCTCCCGGGCTTCCTGACCTTCACGGACTTCCCGGACGCCCTCCGCGGGAGGCTCCGCGGGCTCCCTCTGCGACCGCCGCGAGGCGTCGCTCTCCGGGACGAGTCCGGCTCTGGCTCCGGCGGGAGACTGCCGGGCGTCCGCCCGCAGCCGGGCGGCATGTTGGTAGGCGGTCACGGTGGCGACGAACATAGCGGTCAGACCGATCACAGAGGGATCATTCCCCCACCCGGCACGACGAACACCACCGCGAGCGAGAGTCCGCGATCGTGCCCCGGACGGAACCCGGGAAAAGCCCCACCGGCCCGGGTTGATCGCCGCGTCCCACCCGGTGCCGGACTCGGGGGACACTGGACGGGTGCGTTCCGACTGGTCCGGCCTGCCCGTACGCCACGCCCTGCCCGAGTTGCTCGCGGCGCTGGACGGGCGGGGCGTCGCCGTGCTCACCGCCCCTCCTGGCACCGGCAAGACCACGCTCGTCCCGCTCGCGCTGGCCGGGCTCCTCGACGGCTCGGCGCCCAAACGGGTGATCGTGGCCGAGCCCCGGCGGATGGCGGTACGGGCGGCGGCGAGGCGGATGGCGTGGCTGCTGGAGTCCGAGGTGGGGGCGGAGGTCGGGTTCTCGATACGCGGCGAGCGCAGGGCCGGTCCCAGGACGGTCGTCGAGGTCGTCACCACGGGAGTCCTCCTGCAGCGGCTCCAGCGCGACCCCGAGCTCGAAGGCGTGGACACGGTCCTGCTCGACGAGTGCCACGAACGCCACCTGGACGCCGACACCGCCCTGGCATTCCTCCTGGACGTCCGCGCCGCGCTCCGTCCCGATCTGCGGATCGTCGCCACCTCCGCCACCGCCGACGCCGCCCCCTGGGCCCGCCTCCTCGGCTCCCCCGGCGCTCCCCCACCTCCCGCCGACGCCGGCGACTCCGCGCCGTCGGATGTCCCTGTCGACACCGCCGAGCCCGCCGAGTCCGCCGAGCCCGCGCCGATCGTGCACGCCGCAGGCACCATGCACCCGGTCACGCCCGTCTGGGTGCCGCCCGCCGGGACCGTCGCGCCGCCCCACGGCATGCGGGTGGATCCGGCGTTCCTGGCCCACGTCGCCGGTGTCGTACGGCGTGCGCTGGCCGAGCACGAGGGCGACGTGCTCTGCTTCCTGCCGGGCGTCGGCGAGATCGGCCGGGTGGCCGCGATGCTTCCCGGCGTCGACGTCCTCCAGGTGCACGGCCAGGCCCCGGCCCGCGTCCAGGACGCGGTCCTGTCCCCGGGCGACGGGAGGAGGGTGGTGCTCGCCACCTCGGTCGCCGAGTCGAGCCTGACCGTGCCGGGCGTGCGGATCGTGGTCGACTCCGGCCTGGCCAGGGAGCCCCGCACCGACCACGCCCGCGGTCTCGGCTCGCTCACCACCGTCCGCGCGTCCAGGGCCTCGGCCACCCAGCGGGCGGGGCGGGCGGGCCGCGAGGCGCCGGGCGTGGTCTACCGGTGCTGGTCGCGGGCCGAGCACGACCGGCTGCCCGAGCACGCGCGGCCCGAGATCGCGCTCGCCGACCTGACCGGCTTCGCGCTCCAGGTCGCCTGCTGGGGCGACCCCGCGGCCACCGGCCTGGCCCTGCTCGACGCGCCGCCGCCCGCCGCGATGGACGCCGCCCGCCGCACCCTGTACGCCCTGGGCGCCCTGGACTCCCCCGGCACCCCGCGGCCACCGGGCGTGCCGGAGCACCCGGCGGACCTTCCCGCGGGCCGGGTGACCGACCGGGGACGGCGGATGGCCGGGGTCGGGGTCCATCCGCGCCTGGCGCGGGCCCTGATCGACGCCGGCGCGGGCACCGGTACGGACGGGATCGACGCCGGCCCCCGTGCCGCCGAGGT
Source organism: Streptosporangium sp. G11 (assembly GCF_051192615.1). NCBI lineage: Bacteria > Bacillati > Actinomycetota > Actinomycetes > Streptosporangiales > Streptosporangiaceae > Streptosporangium > Streptosporangium sp. G11. The sequence goes on along the minus strand of NZ_JBPJUQ010000040.1, from coordinate 20,927 downwards.
CGTGGCGCTGCTGTCGGAGCAGTTGCCCCGGGACGCGGGCGACGACCTGGTGGCGGTCTGGCGCTCCGCGCGCCAGGGCGGTGACGGCTTCTCCGCCCGCTGGCGCCAGGAGACGGGCCGCCTGGCCCGTGCCGTACCCGCCACCGATCGGCGCCGGGGACGCGAGCCCGCCGGTGCCGGTGCCCGGCCCGGGAGGGGCGATGCCGGAACGAGGTCCGCGAGGAGCGGCGGCGCGGCTCCGGCCAAGGACGGCGGCACCGCGCCCCCGGGTGGCGGGGCGGCCGGGGGTGACGACGCCGTGGCCGGGACGGTCGTGGCGCTGGCCTACCCGGAGCGGGTGGCGCGGCGGCGCGGCGGGTCGTACCTGATGGCCTCGGGAACGGCCGCGGAGCTGCCGCGCGGGTCGCGGCTGGGGACGGCGGAGTGGCTGGCCGTCGCGGTCGCGGACCGGCCCACCGGAGCGGCGTCCGCCAGGATCAGGCAGGCGGTGGTGATCGACGAGGAGATCGCCAGGCTCGCCGCGGCCTCCCTGTACAGCTCCGGTGAGGAGGTCACCTGGCACACGCCGCCGGGAGAGCGGCGCGGCGACGTGCTGGCGCGGCGGGTCGAGCGGCTGGGCGCGATCGAGCTGTCCAGCGGCGTGCTCCGCGGCGCCGACGTGCGGCCCGCCGTCCTGGAGGGCCTGCGCGCGGAGGGCCTGTCGGTCCTGCGCTGGACGCCCGAGGCCGTGGCCCTGCGCGAGCGGCTGGCCTTCTGCCGCCGTACGCTCGGCGACCCGTGGCCCGCGACGGACGACGACGCGCTGATCGGCGCGGCCGACCGCTGGCTGGAGCCCGAGCTGTCGCGAGCCCGCCGCCGGTCCGACCTGGAGCGCCTCGACGTGGTCTCCGCGCTGCACCGCCTGGTCCCGTGGAACGCCCGGCTGGCGGAGGTGGCCCCGGAACGGGTCGAGGTGCCGAGCGGGTCGCGGGTCAGGATCGACTACTCGGGCGAGCGGCCGGTGCTGGCGGCCAAGGTGCAGGAGCTGTTCGGCTGGGCCGAGGCCCCGCGCGTCGCGGGGGTCCCGCTGGTGATCCACCTGCTCTCCCCGGCGGGCCGCCCGGCCGCCGTCACCGCCGACCTGGCCTCGTTCTGGCGCGAGGGCTACCGCGCGGTCCGCGCCGAGCTCCGCGGGCGCTACCCCAGGCATCCCTGGCCCGACGACCCCCTGTCGGCCACCGCCACCCGCCGTACCAACCCCCGCCGCTGACCCCGGCGGGCCGGGAGGCCGTGCGCGCCGGGCGGGATAACGCCAACGAGCCGGACAAGTCATCTGATTGAGATGTGGGACGCTTCCCCTTACGCATTCGCCGGACCACACTCGGTGCATGTCGTGGGTGGGAAGTTCCGCAGTGGAGATCGCGGATGCCGTGCGACGGGGGAAGGTCACGGCACCCGTGGTGGTCGCCGAGCACCTCGACGCCATCGCCGAGCGTGACGGGCGCGTCGGGGCGTTCCGCGTGGTCCTCGCCGAGCGGGCGCTGGCCGAGGCCCGGGTTCTGCAGGAGCGCGAGGACCTGGCCGGGCTGCCGCTCGCCGGGGTGCCGATCGCGATCAAGGACAATGTCGCGGTCCGGGGCGAGACGTCGCGCAACGGTTCCGCGGCGACGCCCGGCGTGCCCGCGGACGAGGACCACCCGGTGGTCGCCAGGCTGAGGGCGGCGGGCGCGGTGGTCGTCGGCATCACCAACGTGCCGGAGCTGTGCCTGGCCGGGTTCTCCGACAGCGTGTACGGCGTCACGCGCAACCCGTGGGATCCGGCCCGCACCCCCGGCGGCTCCTCGGGCGGGAGCGCGGCGGCCGTGGCGGCGGGGATGGTCCCGCTGGCCCACGGCAACGACGGCCTGGGCTCGCTGCGCATCCCCGCGGCCTGCTGCGGCCTGGTCTCGATCAAGCCGGGGCAGGGGCTGGTCCCGCCGCCCGAGCACGACTGGTACGGGATGTCGGAGAACGGGCCGCTGGCCACGACCGTGGCCGACCTCGCCCTGGCCCTGGCCGTCATGGCGGGCGACATGTCGCTGGCGACGCCCGGCGAGAGCGAGGCCCTCGGCGTGGACAGCGCCATCGACGACTACCCGGGCGGGCTGACCCTGTCGGAGCCGCTGAGGCTGCGGATCGCGGTCGCGCCGATGCCGCTGCCGGCGGGCCTCTCGATGGACGCCGAGTTCCAGCGGGCGGTGACCGGGGCGGCGGAGGTTCTGGGCGCCGCCGGGCACACCGTGGTGGACCACACCGAGCGGATGCCCTTCGGGATCGGCGCCGCCGCCGTGGCCACCTGGTTCGCGTGCGCCAGGGGCGACGTCGAGGGCCTCGACCCGCGGAGCCTGGAGCGGCGCACCCGGTCCCTGGCGAGGATGGGCCGGCGGCTCGCCAGGTTGGGGGCGGACGGCGCGACGGGCCGCGACCGCTGGCGCGCGTACGGCGCCGACCAGTGGTTCGGGAACGCCGACGTGCTCGTCACCCCGACACTCGCCGCCATACCGCCGCCCGCCGAACGCTGGGGCCGCCGGGGGCTGCTGGCCAACGTCCGCGTCAATCTGACGTACGCGCCCGCCACCGCGGCGTGGAACATGGCCGGCTGGCCCGCCATGAGCGTCCCGTACGGCAGGCACTCCAGCGGCATGCCGATCGGCGTCCAGCTGGTGGCGGCCCCGGGCGGCGAGGCGCAGCTCCTGGCCCTGGCCGGCCAGCTGGAGGCCGCCCGGCCCTGGACCCGCCACGCCCCGCTCGCCTGACCGGCGACCGGGGCACGGCCCAAGAGCCGAGGGACAGGGCCGAGGGACGGGGCCGCGCGGGCGTGTCAGCCCGAACCCGTCAGCCCGGACCAGACGGACCGACCAGACCGGGCCAGACGGACCGGATCGGGCGCGTCAGACCTGGCGCGTCAGATGCCGGTGGGGTGCCAGACCGTCTTGGTCTCCAAAAAGGCCGTCAGGCGCCTGGTGCCGGGGTCGGCGGACCAGTCGGTCGCGGCGGGGCGGAAGACGCGCTTGAGGTTCTCCGCCGCCGCCTGCTCGCACGCGATCGCCAGGCCCTCGTCGGTGACACCGGTGAGGTCGAGGGCGTTGACGTCCATGTGCGCGGCCAGCCAGGGGGCGATCTCGGCGGCCGAGCCGGTGAGGATGTTCACCACCCCACCGGGCAGGTCCGAGGTGGCGAGCACCTCGGCCAGGGTGATCGAGGGCAGCGGGGCGCGCTCGCTCGCGATCACGACGCAGGTGTTGCCCGTGACGATCACCGGGGCGATCACCGAGACGAGCCCCAGCAGCGGCTCGTCGGGGGCCACCACCGCGACCACGCCGGTCGGCTCCGGCGAGGAGAGGTTGAAATAGGGCCCGGCGACCGGGTTGGAGGACCCGGCGACGGCGGCGATCTTGTCAGACCACCCGGCGTACCAGACCAGCCGGTCGACGGCCGCGTCCACGACCTCCCCGGCCTTCTTCGTCCCGGCCTCCGCCAGTTCGGCGGTGAACTGGGCCCGTCGGCCCTCCAGCATCTCGGCGACGCGATAGAGGATCTGTCCCCGGTTGTACGCCGTGGCGCCCGACCAGCCGCCGAAGGCCTTGCGCGCGGCCGTCACCGCGTCGCGGGCGTCCTTGCGGGAGGCCCTGGACGCGTTGGCGAGGAAGTCGCCCCTGGAGGAGGCCACGGCGTAGGACCTTCCGCTCTCGGAGCGCGGGAACGCCCCGCCGATGTACAGCTTGTACGTCTTGCGCACGGCGAGCCGTGCGGGCTCGCGGGCCGGCTCGCCCGTACGGTCCTCCACGGGGTCGCCCGCCTGCCTGCCCGCCCGCGCCCGGCTCGGCCTCTCCGTCTTACTCATTTCCCAGCCCTCTCCACGAGCTCTCCTGCTGCGCCAGCCGGGCCGGCACGAAGATCTGACCGCAGCGGCTCACGCCGCACCGGTGGGCGAACCAGCCCCGCAGCACCGGCCGTCCGGCGCGGGCGAAGCCGTGGTCCCGGGTGCTCTGGGCACGGCGGGGACGGCGTTTGGCCCTGTGATGCTCACACATCGAGATACGCCTCCAGCCCGTGCCGTCCGCCCTCGCGCCCGTACCCGGACTCCTTGTAGCCGCCGAACGGCGAGGTGGGGTCGAACCGGTTGAAGGTGTTGGCCCAGACGACGCCGGCGCGGAGCTTGCTCGCCATCCACAGGATGCGTGAGCCCTTCTCCGTCCACACGCCCGCCGACAGGCCGAACGGGGTGTTGTTGGCCTTCTCCACCGCCTCGGCCGGGGTGCGGAAGGTCAGCACGGACAGGACGGGTCCGAAGACCTCCTCGCGGGCGATCCTGTGCGACTGGGCGACGCCGGTGAAGATGGTCGGCGGGAACCAGAAGCCCTTGTCGGGCAGCGAACAGGCCGGGGACCAGCGCTCGGCGCCCTCCGCCTCTCCCAGGTCGGACAGCTCGCGGATCTTGGCGAGCTGGGCCGCCGAGTTGATCGCGCCGATGTCGGTGTTCTTGTCCAGCGGGTCGCCCAGCCGGAGGGTGCCGAGCCGCCGCTTCAGCGCGTCGAGCAGCTCCGTCTCGATCGACTCCTGCACCAGCAGCCGGGAGCCCGCGCAGCAGACGTGGCCCTGGTTGAAGAAGATCCCGTTGACGATGCCCTCGACGGCCTGGTCGAGCGCGGCGTCCTCGAACACGATGTTCGCGGCCTTGCCGCCGAGCTCCAGGGTGACCTTCTTGCCGGTGCCCGCGACCGACCTGGCGATCTGGCGGCCGACCTCGGTGGAGCCGGTGAAGGCCACCTTGTCGACGTCGGGGTGGTTCACCAGGGCGGCGCCGGTCTCGCCCGCGCCGGTCACGATGTTGACCACGCCGGGCGGCAGGTCGGCCTGCGCGCAGATCTCCGCGAACAGCAGCGCGGTCAGCGGGGTGGTCTCCGCGGGCTTGAGGACGACCGTGTTGCCGCAGGCCAGCGCGGGTGCGATCTTCCACGCGAGCATGAGCAGCGGGAAGTTCCACGGGATGATCTGGCCGGCCACCCCGAGCGGGCGCGGGCTGGGACCGTACCCGGCGTAGCCGAGCTTGTCGGCCCAGCCGGCGTAGTAGAAGAAGTGGGCCGCGACCAGGGGAAGGTCCACGTCACGGGACTCGCGGATCGGCTTGCCGTTGTCCAGGGACTCCAGCACGGCCAGCTCGCGCGAGCGCTCCTGGATGATGCGCGCGATCCGGAACAGGTATTTGGCCCGCTCCGAACCGGGCAGCGCCGACCAGACGCCGAACGCCTTGCGGGCGGCCTGGACCGCCCGGTCGACATCGGCCTCGGTGGCCCAGGAGACCTCGGCCAGGACCTCCTCGGAGGCCGGGTTGACGGTCTTGTTGCGGTTCTCGCCCTGGGAGTCGACCCACTCGCCGCCGATGAACAGGCCGTAGGACGGCCTGATGTCGACGACGTCACGCGACTCGGGCGCCGGTGCGTACTCAAACATGTGAACGCCTTAGTCGAGGGTGAAGTAGTCGGGACCCGCGTACCTGCCGGTGGCCATCTTCTGGCGCTGCATCAGCAGGTCGTTGAGGACGCTGGAGGCGCCGAGCCGGAACCAGTCGGGGCTGAGCCAGCCGTCGCCGACGGTCTCGTTGACCAGGACGAGCATCTTGATCGCGTCCTTGGTGGTCTTGATGCCGCCCGCGGGCTTCACGCCGACCTTGCGGCCGGTCGCGGCCAGGAAGTCGCGGACCGCCTCCAGCATGATCAGCGTCACGGGGAGGGTCGCGGCGGGCTGCACCTTTCCCGTGGAGGTCTTGATGAAGTCGCCCCCGGCCAGCATGGCCAGCCAGGACGCGCGGCGCACGTTGTCGTACGTGGACAGCTCGCCGGTCTCCAGGATCACCTTCAGGTGGGCGGTGCCGCACGCGGCCTTGATCGCGACGATCTCCTCGAAGACCTTCAGGTAGTCGCCCGCGAGAAACGCGCCCCGGTCGATGACCATGTCGATCTCGTCGGCACCGGCCGCCACCGCGAAGGTGGTGTCCGCGATCTTGACGTCGAGCGTGGAGCGCCCGCTGGGGAAGGCGGTCGCGACGCTGGCCACCTTGACGCCGGAGCCCTTCAGGGCCGCGACGGCCCCGGCGACCATGTCGGGGTAGACGCACACCGCGGCCACCTTGGGCACGGAGGGGTCGGCCGGGTCGGGGTGAACCGCCTTGGCGCACATCGCGCGGACCTTACCCGGGGTGTCGGCCCCCTCAAGGGTCGTCAGGTCCACCATGCCGATCGCGAGGTCGATGGCCTGGGCCTTGGCGGTGGTCTTGATGGATCGGGTGCCGAGCGTCGCGGCGCGCTGGTCGGCGCCCACGCGGTCGACACCGTGCAGGCCGTGCAGGAAGCTTCGCAGCGCGACGTTGGACGTTGTCACGTCGGTGAGCGAGGTCGTCATAGTTGACACCTCTCCAGCATGCCTACTGGTGTGATTAGTTCCAAACTGGACCCTGCCCAGCAAGCTTGTCGGTTTTCGTCAACATCCGCCGACCGGCCCGCGCGGGGCGCGGACACCACCGGCTCTCCCCGCCGCACGAGGTCCCGGTGATCACGCGGAACCGCTCCCGGAACCCTCCCGGGGCAGGCGAATCGGTGTCGTCTAGGTAGTGCCGGGACGGTTCGGGCCCCACCTAGGTAGTCCCGGGGCGAGAAGCGTCCGGGAGATAGGACATCCTCCCGATGTGGGACCGGGGGCCTTAGGGCGAATCTTGAGTCTGTAAGGAAAGCGCGCCGCGAGGCGCCACACCAGGAAGGAACCCTCATGGGTCCCGAGCTCCACCTTCAGATGATCGCCCACCGGACCACCGAACTCCGCGAGGAGGCCGACAGCTACCGCCTCGCCCGTAAGGCGCAGGAAGACGGGAAGACCCACTCGTCCGAGAAGCGCCGCAGGGGCCTCTTCGGCAAGATCATTCCGGCATGACCCCGCCCCGAGAGCCCGGCCGCTCCCATATGCCCGGCCGGGCCTCGCTGCCTCCCTGAGACGCCGGTTTCACCGAGCGAAAAATAGGGAGATCACACCTTTAAGGCATGACATGCTGGCAGACATGGTGGGTCGGGCGGTAAGCCCCGTCTTCGTGGGGCGGGAGAGGGAGCTTGCGGACCTGGCCGAGGCGTTCGAGCAGGCACGCAAGGACGCGGCGGTGACCGTGCTGCTCGGCGGCGAGGCAGGTGTCGGCAAGTCACGACTGATCGGGTGTTTCGCGGAGAGGGCCACGGCCGACGGCGCCCACGTGCTCAACGGGGGCTGCGTGGAGCTGTCGACCGAGGGCCTCGCCTATGCCCCGTTCACCGCGGCGATCCGCCAGCTCGTCCGCGAGTGCGGGGCCGAGGAGGTCGCGGCGCTCCTCCCCGAGGGAGGGGCCCGCGACCTGGCCAGGCTGCTCCCCGAGTTCGGCGAGCCGAGCGGCGACACCGAGAGCGACACCGCCCGCGCGCGGCTCTTCGAACAGATCCTGACCCTGCTGGAGCGGCTCGCGGACCGCCACCCGGTGATCCTCCTCATCGAGGACGTCCACTGGGCCGACAGCTCCAGCCGCGACCTGATCGCCTTCCTCAGCCGGAACCTTCGCACCGCTCCCGTGCTGATGGTCCTCACTTACCGCTCCGACGAGCTCCACCGCCAGCACCCGCTCCGGCCGGTGCTCGCCGAGCTCGGCCGGCTGGACGGGGTCCTCCGGATGGACCTGCCCCGGCTCACCCGGTCCGAGGTGGCGGCCCAGATGGCCGGAATCCTCGGCACCGCACCCGAGTTCGCCAAGGTCGACAAGGTCTTCCAGCGCAGCGAGGGCATCCCGCTGTTCGTCGAGGCGCTGATGGAGTGCGGCGGCGAGTGCACCTTCCCCGACTCCCTGCACGACCTGATCATCGGCTCCGTGGAGCAGCTCCCCGAGGAGACGCAGCGGGTGCTGCGCATCGCCGCCGCCGGCGGCATCCGGGTGAGCCACGCCCTGCTCGTCGCGGTCAGCGCGCTGTCGGACGTCGAGCTCGACGACGCGCTGCGCACCGCGATCGCGGCCAACGTGCTGCAGGTCGCCGACGGCCGCGCCTACGTCTTCCGGCACGCGCTGATCCGCGAGGCCGTGCACGACGAGCTCCTGCCCGGCGAGCACGCGCGGCTGCACGCCCGCTTCGCCGAGGAGATCGGCAAGGACCGCACGCTGGTGCCCCCCGGCCGGGCCGCCATCGAGATCGCCCACCACTGGCACTCCGCCCGCGACGACCTCTGGGCCCTCGTCTCCGCCTGGGAGGCGGCGGGCAAGGCCGCCAAGACCTTCGCCCACAGGGAGATGATGCAGCTGCTGGAGCGGGTGCTGACGCTGTGGAGCAAGGTCCCCGGCGCCGCCGAACGCATCGGCGTGGACCACACCACCGTCCTGGAGCAGGCCGCCGAGGCCGCGAGCGCGTGCGGGGAGGTCGACCGGGGCAGCAAGTTCGTCAAGGCCGCGCTGCACGAGCTCGACGAACGGACCGAGCCCGCCCGGGTGGCGAACCTGGTCGTACGGAGGTCGCAGTTCAAGAAGGCCAAGCGGCGGCCGGGGGTGCTCGACGACCTTCGCTACGCCGAGCGGCTGGTGCCGGAGCCGGGGCTGGAGCGCGCCGGAGTGCTGTCCAAGCTGGGCTCGTACCTGATATTCAGCGGCGAGCTGGAGGAGGGGACGGCGCACACCGAGGAGGCGCTGCGGATCGCGCGCGAGCACGGCGAGGAGACCCTGGAGGCGGAGCTGCTGCTCAACCTCGCGCTGGGCCACTCGATCGCGGGGCGCATCGACGTCACGATCGAGCTCAACGAGACCGCGCAGGCGATCGGCGAGCGCGTCGAGTCCGGCCGCAGCGTCCTGCGCGCCATCGCCAACAACGTGGACGCGCTGAACAACATGGGCCGTTCCGCCGAGGCGATCGAGCTCGCGCTCGAAGGGGAGCGGCTGGCGAGAAAGTACGGCCGCTACCGGGACCAGGGCACGTTCATCGCCAACAACCGGGCCGAGGCGCTGGAGGCACTGAGCAGGTTCGACGAGGCGGCCCAGCTGGTCGAGCAGACCCTCGGCATGGACCCCACCCTGCGCACCCGCCACCACCTGCGGCGGATCCGCGGGGACGTGGCGGTCGCCCGCGGCGAGACGGACGTGCTCAGATCCGTCCTGGACGAGGTGGGCGCCTTCGGCACCGTCCCCGAGGAGTTCATGCAGGAGCTGACGACCAACGCCCGGCTCATGATCGGCCTGCACATGCTCAGCGGGGAGCCGCTGGCCGCGCTGGAGGTCGCCGAGCGGGTCGCCCTTGAGGCGCAGCTCACGAGCAAGCCCATGCTGGGCTGGCGGACGCTCGGCCTGCTCGGGGGGATCTGCGAGACGGTCGAGGCGCTCGCGCCCGGACGGGTGACGGCGCTGCGCGCCCACGTCGGGAAGGCCGCGGCGGCGATGACCGTGGACAGCCCCGTCGCCGAGGCCTACCGGCTCGGTCTCACCCGCGACCACGACGCCGCGGCCACCGCCTGGGAACGCCTGGGCCGCCCCTTCCCCCAGGCGAAGTCACTGCTCCACGGGGGAAGGATGGCGGCCGACGCCGGTGACCGTGGCGATGCCGCGGCCCGGCTGCGCGCCGCCTATCCGATCGCCGTGGCGCTCTCCGCCCGGCCGCTGGCCGTCGAGGTCGAGGCCCTCGCCCGCCGGATCGGGATCTCCCTCACCGAGCGGGCCGGAGGCGGGGAACCGCCGCTGACCCCGCGCGAGCTGGAGGTGCTCCGGCTGGTCGCCCAGGGACGGTCCAACCGCGAGGTCGCCGCCGAGCTGTTCATCTCGGCCAAGACCGTGAGCGTCCACGTCTCCAACATCCTCGGCAAGCTGGGCGTCTCCACCCGGGGCGAGGCGGCCGCGGCCGCGCACCGCCTCGCCCTCATCGGCTGACCTTCCGCCCCTCGCCTCGCCCTGACCAGCTGGCTTTCAGCCCACCGCCTCGCCCTGACCGGCTGACCGGCTGACCTCCGGCCCACCGCCTCGCCCTGACCGGCTGACCTCCCGCCCCTCGCGTCCGGCCCTGATTAGGCGAACAGCGGTTCGAGCAGCAGGATCACGCCGAAGACGGCGAACGCCGCGGCCGCGCCGTACCGGATGACCTTCTCCGGCAGGTGCTTGCCGAGCATCCGGCCGACCACGATGGCCAAAGCGTCGGCGGCGACCATGCCCACCGTCGAGCCGATCCAGGTGCCGAACCAGCCGTACTGGGTGGCGAGCGTGATGGTCGCGAGCATCGTCTTGTCACCCAGCTCGGCGAGGAAGAAGGCGACGGTGACGGCGATGATCGCCGACCGGGTGGTGCGCTGCGCCTTTTTCGACTCCTCCTCGGTCAGCTCGTCCCCGCGCAGCGTCCACAGCGCGAAGCCCAGGAAGGCGATGCCGGCGATGATCACGATCGCCGTGGTGGGGAGGAAGTCGCCGACCAGCCCGCCCAGGCCGACGCTGAGGAGATGGACCACCGCGGTGGCCAGGGTGATTCCCGCGAGGACCGGCCACGGTTTGAACCGGGTGGCGAAGGTCATGGCCATGAGCTGGCTCTTGTCGCCGAGTTCGGCGACGAAGATCACAACAAGACTGATCCAGAATGCTTCCAACGAGGGTGCCCTTCCCGCGTGCGCAGCCGGGCGGAAGGGGGACACCCGGGGAGTTTCGGGCACGTCTTCGGCCCGGCGGCATCCGTTAATGCCTGCCAGGCCGAAGGTCTCGTCCGCCACGGAGCCGGGCCGAACCGGCCGGATCCGAGGCCCGCGCGACCGGGCGCCTCAGGCGCCAGCATGTCGATCACGCGATTGGGACTACTCCCCTTCGGGTCGTTCCATCAGACCATAGCAGCCGAAATCGGATGCCCGTTCCCAGCTCAGAGGTGGGTGCCGACCATCACGGGCTCGTTGACCAGGGTGACGCCGAACTTCTCCAGGACGCCGTCCCTGACCTCGCGGGCGAGGTCGAGGAGCTCCTCCGTCGAGGCCACCAACTCCGGATTCGTCATGGCAAGGGTGTGCTTGGTGGAAATGCGGGCCGGGCCGCGCCGGTAGCCCTTCGGGAACCCGGCGTTCTCGATCAGCCACGCCGCCGGAACCTTGACGGCCCCGTCCGGCATGTCCCAGCGCGGGAACCCCGGCGCCCGCAGCTCCAGCCCGGCGGCCTGCGAAGCGGTCAGGACCGGGTTGGTGAAGAACGACCCCGCGCTGCGGGTGTCCGGGTCGGCGGCGTCCAGGACCATGCCCTTGCCCGCCCGCAGCTCCAGCACCGCCGCGCGGGCCTTCGCCGGCGGCACCCGGTCGCCCAGGGCGACACCCAGCCGGGAGGCCAGCTCCCGGTAGGCGACCGGGCCGGACAACGCGTCCCCGGCCAGCTCGTAGGTGACCGCGAGCACGACGTATCGCTCCGGATCATCCTTGAAGGCGCTGTGCCGGTAGGCGAACCCGCACTCCCGCGCGGCCAGGTCACGCACCTCACCGGCCCGGCGGTCGTAGGCGCGGACGGCGGTGATCGTCTGGGAGACGTCCTGCCCGTAGGCGCCGACGTTCTGGATCGGCGTGGACCCGACCAGCCCGGGGATGCCGGACAGGCACTCCACGCCCGACCTGCCCTCCCCCACCGCGCGCTCGACCAGGGCGTCCCAGTCCTCGCCCGCCTGCGCGGTGACCAGGTCTCCCTCGACCTCGACGCCCCGGGAGGCGACGCGCACGACCAGGCCGTCGAAACCCTCGTCGGAGACGACCAGATTGCTGCCGCCCCCCAGCACGAGCACCGGCTCACCCGCCCGGTCGGCCGCCGCCACCAGCTCGACGATCTCCTCGGACGACCCGGCCTCCACGAACGCCCCGGCCGGCCCCCCCAGCCCCAGCGTCGTGTACGGCGCCAGCCGCACCCCCGCCACCCGCTTCGTCATGCGCTTCCCCACCCGCCACCCGGCCGAAATCCGCGACCAGCCTACGGGGAGCGCAGCAGCTTCAGCACCCGGTCATAGGTCCGCCGGGACTCCCTGTCGCGGTATTCGTGGTCCACGCCGTCGTCGCGGCGGTGCCGCTCCTGCCGGACCGGAAGATCCTTCCCCAGGGCGACGAGGGTGCCGGGCAGCCTGAGCGAGAACTCCAGGTCGGCGTTGCGGTAGTAGCGGGCGTCGGCGGGGAAGCCTCCCGCGGCGAGCGCGACGTCGCGCCTGACCGCGATCAGATGGCCGAGCAGCCCCCGGACCTCGCCGGGCTCGGCCTCCAGCCATTCCATGTCGTTCTCGCGGGGATTCACACCCTTCCACCCGGCCGCCGTCACGTCGTCGTCCAGCGCCCTGACCAGCGGGGTGATGGCGTCGCCCTCCAGGATCACGGAGGTGTCCATGACGACGTACACGTCCGAGGTGTCAAGACGCAGCAACCTGTCGTGGCTCGCGCCCCACCCCGCGGAGCCACCCCTCCAGTGCGGCGACTCGGCCACGTGCCAGGCCTCCACCCGGCGGGGGAACTCCTCCGCCATCTCCTGCAGGACCTCTCCGGCACCGTCCACGTTCCCCAGGTCGAGGGCGAGGACCCTGGCCTCCGTACGGGCGACCAGGGCGCGTACGCACCCGCGCAGCTCGTCGGGGCGGCCGTCGACCAGGAGCGCGACGGTCACCGTCGGCCGCGCGGCCGGCGGCTCCTCGACGTCGGGCGGGGGAGTGATCGCCTCGTCGAGCCGGGACACCGACAGGCTGGCGTCCCACAGCAGCTGGGAGGAGACCATCCGCTCGGGATGGCCGTCGAGATCGTCGGCCCGGCCGACCAGCTCCGAGCCCTCGGGCTTCTGCTGGGGCGCCGCCTCCGTCTCGGCGACCCGCTCCGCGTCCAGATCGTCGAGCCGCCCGGGATGACGCCCCGGATCCGCGGCCTCGGCGACCCGCCCGGCATCGGCCGAGTCGTCCCGCCCGGCGTCCTCGGCGTCCGCGGTGCCGGCTCGTCCCGGGGCGGTGGAGGCGCCCGGCTCTCCGCGCGAACCGTTCCGTTCCGCCTCCGGGGAACCCCGCTCGGGCAGGGAGCTCACCGTGGGCCACACCTCGAAGGGGGGAGAGGGGATGAGCTCGAAGCCGTCCGCGGTGTCCCGGACGAGCCAGCCCTCGGCTCTGATCTCGTCGCGGAGCGCGTCGGCGGCGGCATGGTCCTGCTCGGCTCGCGCCTTGGCCCGCCGATCGGCCAGGCCGGTCACGTTAGGAGGTACTTCGCTCATGCCGGGGAGCTACCCCCGGACAGGAAGAAGATTCGGCCCCGGCCCGCGAGCATGCCCCGAACCGCGGAACATGCCGGTCGACCACGCCCTGACCTGCCGCGCGAGAGGGCACCCACGACGGCTGGATCACCGCGCGGACCTTGGAGCCACGACGGCCGGACCACGCGGTCCGTGGAACCCCACGGACAACCGGACCACCGCGCGGACCTTGGACCTATGCCAGCTGGACCACCGCGCGGGCCTTGGACAGGACCCGGGAGTCGTTGGACTTGGCGACCAGCGCGACCACCACGCGCTTGTCCTCAAGCTTCTCCTCGATGATCCCGCTCACCGTGATCACGGCGCCCTGGTCGTCGTCGGGGACGACCACCATGGAGGAGAACCGCACCCCGTAGTCGACGATCGCGCCGGGGTCGCCCACCCAGTCGGTGACGAACCGGCCGCCCTGCGCCATGGTGAACATGCCGTGGGCGATGACGTCCGGAAGCCCGACGGTCTTGGCGAAGCGCTCGTTCCAGTGGATGGGGTTGAAGTCACCCGAGGCCCCGGCGTACATCACCAGGTTGGCGCGGCGCACCGCGTATTCGGCGGGCGGGATCTGCTGGCCCGTCTCGACCTCGTCGTACTTGACCGTCGCGGCCATGTCAGCCCGCCCCTCCACGCTCGACGATGGTGTTGTAGGTCGTGCACACGGGCTCGCCGTCGACGGTGCTGACGTCGCTCTTGACGGTGATCAGCTCGTTGCGGCCGACGCTGCGGATGTCGGTCACGGTGGAGACGCTGACCAGCTCGTCCCCGGCGTGGATCGGCCTGCGGTACTCGAAACGCTGCTCGCCGTGGACCACCATCGCGAGGTTCAAACCGAGCTCGGGGTCGGTCAGGATCGACCCTCCGGCCAGGCTGAACACGATGGGGAAGGTCGGGGGCGCGATCACGTCGGGATGCCCCGCGGCCTGGGCCGCCTCCCTGTCCCGGTAGATCGGGTTGTTGTCGCCGATCGCCGTCGCGAACTCTTTGATCTTCACGCGACTGACCTCGTACGGCGAGGAGGGCGCGGACGCCCGCCCGACGAAGTCACGGTTCAGAGCCATCGTGCTCCTTTGCGGATACCGAACTGGTGGGCCGACACCGGCGGGTTTGACGAGACATTAACAGAACAAGATTCCAGGATGTAGCCTCGGGCGGCCGACCGGGGGGGCGGGCCACCAGGAAACCGTAGCCCGGCCCGCTCTCGCACCGGCCCTCTTCCGCGACCAACGCCCGCACGGGAAAACTGTGCGGATACGACAAACCGGCGCCTCGTCTGAGGACGCCGGTTTCCGTGGAGTATGTGCGTGCCGATGCAGCACTCATCTCCCGCCGCAGCGGAAGGCTTCGCGCAGACTAACGAGTCTCGCGGTGCGCCTGGTGCGTCTTGCAGTTCGGGCAGTACTTCTTCAGCTCAAGCCGATCCGGGTCGTTGCGCCGGTTCTTCCGCGTGATGTAGTTGCGGTGCTTGCACTCCTGGCAGGCCAGCGTGATCTTCGGCCTAACGTCGGTGGCAGCCACTTGGGAGTGCCTTTCTACGTTCGGGACAGTGGACAACCCACGACAGAACCTCTCTGGTGAGAGAAGCCCCGGGTGGGTAGTAGCGGAGGCCGGACTTGAACCGGCGACACAACGATTATGAGCCGTTTGCTCTGCCTGACTGAGCTACTCCGCCTTGAGGCCGACAAAATCGACCGACCTCGCAAGGATACCCGACCCGCAGAGTGCCTGCGTACTTGTGCAGGTCAGGGCGATCTCTTCTGGGTTGCCCCAGTATGCCCGCTCGTGCGTCAGGAACCTTGAGTATTTTCTGGCCCGCCTTTAAGGCCAACCAAGCCGAAAGCCCTAACCGGAAGGTTAGGGCTTTTAGGCTGTTGAGCCCCTTTACGGAATCGAACCGTAGACCTTCTCCTTACCATGGAGACGCTCTGCCGACTGAGCTAAAGGGGCCTGTCCGTGTCGCTCTCGCTTGCGGACAGGTGTAACCATACACGGCTCCGCAGCGGGATGCGAAATCAATCGAGGTCCACCCGGACCACCACACGTTCCCCCTCGAAGCACCCGCGCCGTCCCTCGTGCCGGACCCCGCGACGGACCCCGTTCAAGATCCGGCCCACCCCCTCGAATCCCGCCGGGGAACGCCGGGGAACGCGGCCCCGCCACGAGGTTCGGCGGGCACGGGCGCCTCCCCCTCGTCCTCCCAGGCCAGGAAGGATCCGCCCCTCGCACGCCACACCACCAAGTGGCTACCAAGTAGGTCATAAGAGGGCCACCGCATCGTGGGCGGGTCAACAGCCCGTACCGACCCAGGAGCCCTCGACATGACCCCGGAACTGCTGGGATTCCAGCTCACCCACCGCGCCATGCGCGGTGACACCCGTCGCCTGGCCACGCTCGCCACCGAGCTGTCCGAGGGACGGCAGTCCGCCGATCAAGCCCGCGCCGCCGCCATCGCCGGTTTCGTCACGACCCTGAACCAGGGCATCCACCATCACCACACGATGGAGGACGAGGTGCTCTGGCCCGTCATCGAACGGTCCGCGGGAGCCGAGGTGGACCTGCGCGACCTGAGCGACGACCACGCCGACCTCGACCCGCTGCTGGAGGAGATCAACGGCCAGGCCGCCGCGTTCGCCTCGACCGGCGACGCCTCCGCGCTCGCCAAGTCCCTCACCCGGCTGGCCGACATGCTCGACGAGCACATCGGGGAGGAGGAGCAGCTGCTCTTCCCGATCATCGAGAAGTACGTGTCCGTCGCGGACTGGCAGCGGGTCGAGACGGCGGTCCGCAAGGGCGGGAACGTCAGGATCGACCTGCCGAGGATCGAGCAGTACGCCAGGCCCGACGAGCTGGCCCGGCTGCGCAAGCTCGCCGGCCCCCCGCTGACGGTGATGCTCTTCCTGTTCCGGCGCGGCCACCGGCGGCGCCAGCGGCTGATCTTCGGCCCCCTCGCCGCTTCCTGATCCGCCCTCGCTCCCCCGTACGGTGCCCCAGACCGCCCGCCGCCCCCGGGCCCGCACCTTCCCAAAGGGCCCGTACGGCGCCCCGGGCCGCCCTCCGCCCGGATCCGCGCGTGCGGTGCCCCAAGGCCGCCTCCGCGCTCCCCAGGCCCGCGTCCTTCCCGGAGCGGCCCGTACGGTGATCCGGTCCCGCGCCCACCCGGGCCCGGGTCCGTGTCCATCCGGGCCTGGGTCCGCGTCCCCCCAGCCTCGGGTCCACGTCCATCCGTGCGGACTACGCCCCGTCCGAGCCTCCGGCCGGGGATCGGCCACCGTTCCCCGGTGTCCTCGCAGTCGCCTTCATACGAGCCGCGCGTGCCCAGTGCGGCGAGCCGATCCGCTCGGCGACCCGTACCGCCCGCTCGTAGTGGGCGGTCGCGTCACGGCCGAGGAAGGCGGCCAGATCGCCCAGGATCAGGGCGACCGGCCCCAGGGTGACCGACCCGGAGTGCATCCCCGCCAGCTCGCCGTCCCAGGGCAGAAGAACGCGGTAGCACCATTCGGCCACCCGCCGGTCGCCCAGCGCGACCGCGTTCTCCCCGCGCAGGCCCTGCCACAGGAGCCAGTAGTAGTCCAGGCGGGGCTCCTGGTCGGACCGCCAGTACGCCCGTGCCTCCGCCACGCGTCCCTCGGCGATCAGCGCCCTGACCAGGATGTCCGCCACCCCGTCGGGGACGAGCGCGTACAGCGCCAGCAGCTCCGGGATGTCCTGCGGCAGGCCGCCCGCCAGCCGGGTCACGAACCGGCCGATGGAACCGATGATGTGGGCGTTGGCACCCCCGGCGGCCAGCATGCGCTCGGCGATGGCCAGGTAGGACCGTTCCGCGCCCTCGAAGTCGCCCTCGATCAGCAGGACCAGCGTGTCGAGCATGGACATCACGCCCAGCGCGAGACCGAGCTGGCCGGTGGTGGAGTGCTCCAGGGCGCGGTCCGCGTGGTTCCTGGCGGTCGCCAGGTCACAGCGGCCCAGGCTGACCATGAACAGGGCGTGGTGGCCCTGCATCGCGTACCCGGGCAGCCCCGCGCGATCGCCCAGCTCGACCAGCTCGCGGGCCAGGACCTCCAGCTCGTCGCGGCGATCGGGTGTCAGCAGCACGAAGTAGCGGGCGTTGAGGGCCAGGCAGACGAGGTCCGTACTGTCCAGACGCCTGGCGATCTCGACCGCCTCCGCGCTGTAGGCCCGGCAGCGCTCGTCGTCGTGTCCCTCCAGTTCGAAGACGAGCGTGGCCAGCAGCCGGCAGCGGATCTCGTCGTCGGCGCCGTCCAGCGCCTTCACCAGCGCGTCGACGAGCGGCTGGTCCACGTACCGGCCCGGCTGGATCGACCAGGTCACCGGGGCGTCGTACGCGGTCAGCGCCCGGTTCAGGCCGCCGCCCAGCCGCCGCGCGACGGCGACGGCCCGCTCGCGGTTCTCCCTGGCGGCTATCACGTTGCCCTCGTGCGCCTGTACGGCCACCAGCGAGCAGAGCAGGTCGAGCCGGAGGGCGTCGTCGTCGGCGTGCTCCAGCGCTCCCCGGTAGAACGCCCCCGCCTCCCGGTAGGAGTGCATCCCCCTCGCCTGCTCGGCCGCCGCCCTGGCGTAGGGCACCGCCCACCCCGCCGAGGCCGGGGTGGCCGCGGCGAGCGCGTGGTGGCCCAGCGCGGTGATCTCTCCCGGCCGGACCCGCTCCAGCGCGCCGACGACCCTGCCGTGCAGGCGGGTACGGCGCAGTACGGGCGTGTCCTCGTAGAGGGTCTCCCTGACGAGCACGTGGGCGAAGCGCACCCGGCCGGGCGCGGGCTCGGTCAGCAGCCCGGTCACCACGCCCGCCTCCAGCGCTTCGAGAGCGGCGTCCTCGTCGGTGTTCTCCAGGGCGAGCAGCACGTCGACGTCGACGTCCCGTCCGACGATGGCCGCGTCCCGCAGGATCCTCTGGGTCGTCGCGGGCAGCCGGGCGATCCTGCGGCGGATCAGGTCGCGCACGCCGGGTGGCAGGGCGCGGGCGGCCGAGGTGCCGTCCGTGGTGATCAGCCGTGCGGTCTCGCAGACGAACAGCGGGTTGCCGCCGGTCCGCTCGGCCACGGTCCGCGCGGTCACCGCGTCCACCTCCCGCCCCGAGCGCTCGCGCAACAGCAGGGCCACATCCTCGTCACCGAGCCCGCCCAGATCGAGCCGGTGGGTGTCGCGCCCGGCCAGTGCCGCCCAGGTCGCCCCCAGATGGTCGACGGCCTCGGCGGGCCGGTAGGTCGCGACGATCATGATGTCGGCCTCGGCGGCCCCCGTGGCGAGGTGGCGCAGGAGATGGAGCGTCTCGCTGTCGGCCCGGTGCACGTCCTCCATGACCACCAGCAGCCGGGTGCCCCGCCCGACGATCCGGGAGAGGTAGTCGCCCACCGCCCGGGCCAGCAGGAACGGTCCGACCGGCGGGGCGTCGTCGTCCAGCAGCGGCGCCAGCCGGACCGCCAGGTCGCCCTCCGGCGGCCGGTCCGCGGCCAGGGCGCGCAGCACCTCGCTCCACGCCCACGCGGGCGGCGCCCCGCCGTCGGTCTCCGGGCACCGCCCGGTCGCGGTCAGCCAGCCGCGCGCCGCCAGCCGCCGGGCGAACGCGGCGGCCAGCGTGCTCTTGCCCGCTCCGGGATCGCCGCCCAGCCACACCGTGCGCAACCCGCCCCGGTCCGCGACCGCCCGCAACGCCGCCAGCTCCTCCGTACGGCCCACGAGTCCGGGAACGGGGAGGGGGAAGGCGAGGTCGGCGGAGCCGGCAAGGTCACGATCATGGTCGCGGCCCCGGTCCTTGCCGGGGCCGCGATCCCCGCCCCTGTCACGGTCCCCGTGCCCGTCACGGTCCCCGTGCCCGTCACGGTCCCCATGCCCGTCATGGCCCCCGTGCCCGTCTCCGCCGCGATCCCCGGTCCTGTCGCGGGCCCCACCGCGGTCCTGGCCCCGATCGTGGCCCCATCCGCGATCATGGTCTGCCCGGTCCGGCCCCGGTCGATCCTGTCCGGCCCGTCCCGGGCCACCCCGATCCGGTTCTCCCGCCCCGGCCGGGGCGGCGTCCGAGAGCGGCGCCCGCCCTGCGACGGGCGCGGCCGTCCGGTTCAGGGAGTCGGCGTGGGCCAGGATGTCGGCCTCCAGCGCGCGCAGCGCGGGGCCCGGGTCCACCCCCAGCTCGTCGGCGAGGGTCTCGCGTACCCTCCTGATCGCGGCCAGGGCGTCGGCCTGCCGCCCGGCCCGGTAGCAGGCCAGGGCGAGCAGCCGTACGGCGTTCTCCCTGAGCGGGTGGGCACGGACGTGCCGCTCAAGCTCGACCTCCGCGTTGCGACCGAGCGCCAGCAGCGCCTGCGCCCTGTGCTCCACGGCGACCAGCCGCAGCTCGTCGAGCCGCGCCGCCTCGGGCTCCGCCCACTCCTCGTCGGCGAACTCCGCGTACGCGGGTCCCTGCCAGAACGCGAGTGCCCGGTCGGCCGCCTCCAGCGCCCCCACCCCGTCCCCCTCGGCGAGCGCGGCCCCTGCGGCGTCGACCAGGCGGGGAAACAGCCAGGCGTCCACCTGCTCGGGCTCCAGCCGCAGGCGGTAGCCGGGGACGGCGCTGACCAGCACCGTGGCGGGCGTGCGCGGCAGCCGTCCGGGTTCGAGCACCCGCCGCAGGTTGGACACGTAGACCTGGAGGGCGGCCAGCGCCTTGGGCGGCGGCTGCCCGCGCCACAGGTCATCGATGAAACGATCGGTGGAGACCACGTGCCCGCCCGCCGCGACGAGCCTGGCCACCACGGCCCGCTGCCGGGAGGTGCCCAGGTCCACCGTACGACCGTTGATCTCCGCCTGAAGCGGACCAAGAACACGCAACATAACAAAAGGCAGGGTATGCGCCTTTCAGCACTTTCTGGCGAACACCGAGTCCTTTTGGACGAACACCGAGCCTTCGAAGAACACCAAGGAGCACGATGCTGCAGGATCGTCGCAGGGACACGATCCGGGCGCTCGACGAGAGCGACCGGCCGCACCTGTACTGGCACGGGGTGGACGGCGACGGCCACGTGTGGCTGTTCGAGACCGTCATCGACAGCGGCGGGGAGTACTGGCCCGTGAGACACGCCGAACTGGGCTCGGACGGCCTCGCCCGGACATACTCGTGGCGCCACATCGAGGACGAGCACGGCTTCCTGGCCGAGGGCCCGATCTATCCCGGCGACTTCGGCCTGAACGCCCTGACCGCGGAGGAGTTCGCCACCCTGTGGACCGCGCTCGGCGGGTGAGGCCACTCCCGCCGTACGCGTCCCGGCACCCCGCCTCGATCCGGGAGTACGGACCGGCAGCCGACCGCGTCACAGCCGACGTTGGCCACGGTCGAGGTCACGGCCCGGTCGGGGCCGTGAAGACCGCTCCCACCTCGGCAGACGGGGCCGCGCGTCCCTGGAGACTCCAAACAGACTTCGGGGGACTTCGGATGGGAGCGGGGCCGTGGCGCCACGCCCGTGAACAGGGCGGAACGGGAGAACCGACATTTATCAATCACCCACGAGCCCGCCAGATGACGAATGGTATTCACCACCTCTTTCCATCGATTTTCGACTCTTTTCGACCAGTCATCGGCCGCCGTTCCGGTACTACATTCGTAGATTCACTGGGAGTGGATCACCGCGCCTCCGATAATGGCTGATCAGGGCACGTGTCTGGTGAC